>JBCCAC010000194.1:0-5118 GCA_039815015.1 Pseudomonadota bacterium
CCTTTGTGAGGCGGTCTTTAGCAGCAATAAACGTTCTGGCTGACGACGATTCTAGAGTAGCACGCTTGCACTGAAGTGCGCATAAACATGGACGATACGTGCTTGAAGCCAACATCGGTTCCGCTCGTTCCTGGATCCCAACAGTGTAGATCATGCAATTGATTATACTCTACCTCCATTGCACGTACCCAGCTCGCAGCCTGAGGGCTTGCTAAAGCTTCCTGCAAATGAACTGATCTCACACTTTGTGGGTCCAGTTCCACTAAATTGAGCTGTGGAGATGAAGGAAGGGCTAAAAACATCTGTACTTCCAAAAACTAGTGGCATGGTTGTGTACTGATGCACCAGTGCTTGGACACTGTGCATACCAAAGAAACTGCGTGTTGTGCCTAGATCCACGACACCAAGTCCCACCAAACAGCAAGAAGCCCTGTGTGACGTGCGAAACACGCTTTGTGCAACAAAGATGTGGTTGTAAATCGCCGGACTCGCGTGGCTTCAACAATATTCCGGTTCTAGCCTTCGTCCCACTACAATTACCAAACCCTCTATGATAACTGGGGAAACCCTAGCTTCGCAGTCGGCGTCCCCACAGCCAATTTATTTTGGTTGAATCGGAAAGTTTCGCTGGCGTGGAATCAGTCACGATTATTAGTCAGCGTGAGCCTCGTAAACAATGCTTTTCAGTAGCGGCTCGGTGGGAGCATACTCGGTCTAATGTGGACCTTCAAGCTGAAGTGCGAAGCATGCTTTTAACAATACACTACTACGACAGGTAAACAACTTCTGCGAAAAGGCCGCACGCGATCATGTGGGCTCAGCTGAGTCACTGCAAGGCACTAGGGAATGGCTGGGGTATTTTGGGCTCGCCTTTGCCGAAGCGCCGCTTGCCGCCGTCCCGGCGCCCGCAGGTCTCGCGCTTGCCGGACTGGGTCTCTTCGGCCTCGGACTGGCGAGGCGGAAACCGGGAGAGCGACGCCTCAGCGGCTCCTGAGCGCGGCGATCAGATCGTCCTTCGTCATCGAAGAGCGGCCTTCGACATCGAGTTCCTGCGCACGTTCGTAGAGCTCTTTGAAGGTGCGCTCTTCATAGGGACGGCTGTCATGATCGACCGTGCCCGCGGCCTGCGCATTGGCAATCCGTGCCGCCTTCTCTTTCGATGCGCCATCCTCGCGAAGCGCTCTGTATGTCTCCTCATCCTTGATCGAGGGAGCCTTCTCATCGCTCATGATGCGTTTTCCCAAACCATTGTCATCGCCGTCCAGTTCGCCCGATGGCGTTACTATGACGACCCCGGCTGATGGTCCCGGCTGATCACCCCGGCTGATGGTCCTGGCTGATGACAACGCGCGGTGGCCGTTCTATATGCGCGCCATCCTCGACCGCCGGAACCTGCCGATATGCCGACAACGCATCCTTTCGATCCCGGTTCATTCGGCCTCGACGACGACAAATTGCGCGAAGAATGCGGCGTCATCGGCGTTTACGGCGCGGGCGGTGCGGCCGCGCTCGCCGCGCTCGGCCTGCACGCGCTGCAGCATCGCGGCCAGGAGGCTGCCGGCATTACCAGCCATGATGGCAATTTCTTCCATACCAAGCGCGCCATGGGCCACGTCGCCGGTAATTTCGATTCCGAAGAGGCCATTCGCCAGCTGCCGGGCGAAATCGCCATCGGTCATGTGCGCTATTCGACGACCGGGGAAACCGGTTTACAGAACGTGCAGCCTCTGTTCGCGGAACTGGCGTCCGGCGGCTTCGCGGTCGCGCACAACGGCAATATTTCGAACGCACTACATCTCAAAAAGGCGCTAAACCGACGCGGATCCATCTTCCAGTCGACCAGCGATACGGAAGTTCTCATCCATCTGGTCGCGACATCGTCCTACCGTCCGCTGCTCGACCGGTTCATCGATGCCTTAAAACAGATCGAGGGCGCCTACAGCCTCGCCTGCCTGACGACCGAGGGCCTGATCGCCTGCCGCGATCCGCTCGGGATCAGGCCGCTCGTCCTCGGCCGCCTGGAAGACGCGTATATCGTCGCTTCCGAGACCGTCGCGCTCGACGTCATGGGCGCGACGTTCCTGCGCCAGATCGAACCGGGCGAGCTCATCATTATCAACGACAAGGGCATCCGCTCGCTGCGCCCGTTCGGCGATCATGCGCCCCGGCCGTGCATCTTCGAGCATGTCTATTTCTCACGACCCGACTCGCTCCTCGACGGCAACAGCGTCTACGACGTGCGCAAGAACATCGGCGGCGAGCTTGCGAAGGAAAGTCCCATCGACGCCGACGTCGTCATCCCGGTGCCCGACAGCGGCAATCCGGCGGCCATCGGCTTTGCGCAGCAATCGGGCATCGCCTTCGAACAGGGCATCATCCGCTCGCACTATGTCGGCCGTACCTTCATCCAGCCGGGCCAGGGCATTCGCGATCTATCGGTGAAGCTGAAACACAATGCCAATCGCGCCGCGATCGCCGGCAAGCGCATCATCCTCGTCGACGATTCCATCGTCCGCGGCACCACCAGTCTCAAGATCGTGCAGATGATGCGCGATGCCGGCGCGAAGGAAGTGCACATGCGCATCGCCAGCCCGCCGACGCGCAACCCTTGCTTCTATGGCGTCGACACGCCCGACCGATCGAAACTGCTGGCGGCGCAGATGGACGTCGAACGCATGCGCGCCTTCATCAAGGCGGACAGCCTGGCGTTCATCAGCGTCGACGGCCTTTACCGGGCGCTGGGCGAGGATGCGCGCGACGATCACCGGCCGCAATTCTGCGATGCCTGCTTTACCGGCGCCTATCCGACCAGCCTGACCGATCAGGAAGAGGACCAGACAGCCGATCAGCTGACGATGCTCGCCGACCAGATGACGGCATAGCGGTAGAAACGGTTTTCAAATGACTGACGACAAACCGCTCGCGCTGGTCACCGGCGCCTCGCGCGGCATCGGCGCCGCGACCGCGAAAACACTGGCGGCGAAAGGCTATCACGTTCTGCTGACCGCCCGTACCGAAGGCGGCCTGGAGGAGGTCGAGGACGCGATTCACGATGCTGGCGGCTCGGCGACGCTCGCCCCGTTCGATCTTATGGACTCAGAAGCGATCGACCGGCTCGCACAGGCGGTCGCCGGGCGCTGGGGCAAACTGGACGCGCTCATCCTCAACGCCGCAATGCTGGGCGATCTAGGGCCGCTGGCGCATGTTGATGCAGGCGATTTCGAGCGCGTGATATCGTTGAATCTGAACGCCAATTTTCGCTTGCTAAAGGCCTTCGATGCTTTGCTACGCGCCGCACCGAACGCACATATCGTTGCGCTGACCTCGTCCGTCGCCGACACGCCGCGCGCCTATTGGGGGCCCTATGCCGCGTCAAAGGCCGCCCTCCAGACCCTCGTCCGAACCTATGGCGAGGAAGTCGGCCGAACGGGCGGCGTTCGGACCCACATCGTCAACCCGCGCGGCACGGCGACCGCCATGCGATCAAAGGCGTTTCCGGGCGAGGATCCGGCAGATCTGCGTCAGCCGGACGACGTAGCGGCAGAAATCGCGAATCTGGTCGCCTGAGGCGCGTCAGTCAGACGGCGATCCGTTAACCCGTTCACAGTCGTGACGTTTTGCGCCGCCGATGCGTTACGGGCCAGCCAACGGCTTGCGAGCCGGGGGCGGTCATGATTAGCGCGCGCCCATGACGAAACGAAAGGCAGTGGTGCTGCTGTCCGGCGGCCTGGACTCGGTGACGTGCATCGCAAGGGCGCGGGCGGACGGGTTCGCGCCGCTCGCGCTTACCATCGACTATAATCAGCGGCATCGGGTCGAGCTGGACGCGGCGCGGGCGGCCGCGGCTCGGTACGGCGCTGAACGGCACGTTATTCTGCCGCTCGACCTCAGCGCGTTCGGCGCGTCGGCGCTTACGGATGATATCGCGGTGCCGAAGGGTACGGGCGCGGTCGATGACGCTATCATTCCGCCGACTTATGTGCCGGCGCGCAATACGGTGTTCCTATCCGTAGCGCTCGCCTGGGCCGAGGCGGCGGGGGCGCGGGATATCTTTATCGGCGTCAACGCGCTGGATTATTCAGGCTATCCGGATTGCCGGCCGGACTTCATCGCGGCGTTCGAGGCGTTGGCGGCGCAGGCGACCAAGGCCGGCGTCGAGGGCGAACGGTTCCGTATTCACACGCCGCTGCTCGATCTCGACAAGGCCGGTATCGCGCGACTGGCCGCTGATCTCGGCGTCGATGCGGGGGCGACCTGGACCTGCTACGACCCTGATATGAACGAGGCACAGCCCCGCCATTGCGGGCGCTGCGATGCCTGCCGCCTGCGCAAGAAGGGGTTCGCGGAGGCGGGTCTGCCCGATCCCACGCGCTACGCCGCCTGATGACCTATGCGGTAAAGGAATTGTTCCCGACCCTGCAGGGGGAAGGCGCGCAGACGGGCATGCGGGCGGTGTTTTTGCGCTTTGCCGGCTGCAATCTTTGGTCGGGGCGGGAACGCGACCGGGCGACCGCCGTCTGCCGCTTCTGCGACACGGACTTCGTCGGCACGGACGGTCCGGGCGGTGGGAAGTTTGCGGATGCCGACACTCTGGCGGCGGCGGTGACGGAGTGCTGGGGGCCGGGCGAGGCACATCGACTGGTGGTCTGTACCGGCGGCGAGCCGCTGCTGCAGCTGGACGCAGGCCTGATCGCGGCGCTGAAGGTACGGGATTTCCGCATTGCGGTGGAAACCAACGGCACGATCGCGGCGCCGGACGGGATCGACTGGCTGTGCGTCAGCCCGAAGGCGGACGCGCCGCTGGTTCAGAGATCGGGCAACGAGCTGAAACTGGTCTACCCGCAGGACGAGAATACGCCCGCGGATTTCGAGTGCCTCCATTTCGAGCATTTCTTCCTGCAGCCGAAGGACGCTCCCGATCTTGCCGCGAACACCGCGGCGGCGGTTCGCTATTGCCTGGACCATCCACAGTGGCGGCTAAGTGTGCAGACGCACAAGGTCGTGGGGATCGACTAACCGCCGATCCCACCGCGCTGCCAGCGCATGGTCGCTTGCGCGATGCGTTCGCCATGGGCGCGCGCGGTGTTGAGGTCGGCCTCCGGCGGGTTGCCCTCTTCG
>JBCCAC010000177.1:0-5517 GCA_039815015.1 Pseudomonadota bacterium
CGGGGCGAAGGGGATCCGAGGTCCATGGCCGAACTTTCCATTGCCATGCTGCTGTTCGTCGGTACGCATTTCCTGATGAGCCATCCGCTGCGCGCGCCGATCGTGTCGCGGCTGGGCGAGCGCGGGTTTCAGGGGGTCTATTCCCTCGTCGCGCTCGCGACCCTGATCTGGGCGGTACGGGCCTGGAACGACGCCCCGGCCGGTCAGCTCTGGTTTCAATATTTCGAGGTGGGTGTTGCCGCACATCTGGCGATGATCGTCGCCCTGATCCTGCTCACCGGGAGCGTGATGGCGCCGAATCCGGCACTGGCAGGGGCGGAAGGCGCGCTGGCGAAGGTCGACGAGCCGCGCGGCGTCATGAAGGTTACGCGCCACCCGATGATGTGGGGGATCGCCATCTGGGCGTTCGTCCATATCGTCACCAATGCCGATCCGGGCACGCTGGTCTTCGGCGGGGGCATCGCCATACTCGCGCTCGTCGGCGCGGCGGCGCAGGACATGAAGAAGCGGCGACTGATCGGCGCGGCCTGGTCCGACTATGCCGTTAAGACGAGCTACTGGCCGAAATTGTGGCGCTGGGTGGGACTGGGCCCGCTCATTGCCGGCATCGCGCTATACGCGCTGCTGATCTGGGCGCATCCGCTGCTGTTCGGCCAGACGACGCGATTGTGGGAGTTCTTTCTATGACGACGGGGACGACGACAACGGGGACGGAAACGATGACGGGACAGGTCGCCTGGGTCACGGGCGCCAGCTCGGGAATCGGCCGGGCGCTTGCCATCGCCCTGTCGGCAGAAGGCATGAACGTCATTCTGTCGGGCCGCCGCGAAGAGGCGCTTCAGGATGCTGCAGACGCCTGTACCGGCGAGACGCTGGTCCTTCCGTTCGAGGCGACCGATTACGAGGCGCTGCCCGGCATCGTGTCGCGCGCGGCCGACTGGAACGGCACGCCGGACATGCTGGTCAACAATGCCGGCATCTCGCAACGATCGCTGGGCATCGATACGGATTTCGACGTCTATCGCCGGCTGATGGAGGTAGATTTCTTCGCGCCGCTCAGGCTGACTCAGCTGCTGCTGCCCGCGTTTTTGGAGCGAGGCTCTGGAACGCTGATGCAGGTGGCGAGCCTGGCCGGCAAGATCGGCGTACCGATGCGCACCGGCTATTGTGCGGCGAAACACGCGCTGATGGGCTATTCCGACGCGCTGCGGGCGGAAAATGCGCGGCACGGGCTGAAGGTGCTGACGGTGACGCCGGGCTTCGTCGCGACCGAGATCGCAGCCAATGCGGTCGACGGATCGGGTAATCGCTACGGTCCGAACGACGATCCCGTAAACCACGGCATCAGTGCGGACATTGCCGCCGGACAGATCGTCGCCGCGCTGAAGGCGAACAAGCGCGAGATCACCGTCGGCACGGCGCAGGAGCGCGCAAATGCGGTCATGGCGCGACTGCTGCCCGGGGTCACGATGGACCGGATGGCGGAGCGGACAGGCGCCTAGTCGTGCGCGGGCTGGGCAGACGTGTCGTTGACACTCTCGCCGTATATCTCGCCTGATTTCACACCGGCCAGGAAACTGTAGACCTCTCGTCTGAGGATCGGTGCCAGGAAAGCGATACCGATGACGTTCGGGAGCACCATCAGGAAGAACAGGCTGTCGATCAGGTCGACGACCGATGGCGCCGCAAGGACCGAGCCTACGGGTGCGAGCAGGCAGTAGAGGATGCGCACGAAGCGATCGCGCCGGGGGCCATGGCCGAACAGGTAGCCGAAGGCGGACATGAAGTAGAAGCCCCAGGCGATCAGCGTCGAATAGGCGAACAGCAGCACGGCGAAGAGGAGGACATAGGGAAACCAGCTGACGACGCTGCCGAACGCGGCGGCCGTCATGGCAATGTCGGCATAGCCGTCATCGTAGACGCCCGTCACCGTGATCATGAGCGCGGTCGCCATGCAGACGATCATCGTGTCGAACATGGGTTCGAGGAGCGCGACCATGCCTTCGGATGCAGGGTGGTGCGTGCGCGCGACGCTATGGGCGATGACGGCGGTGCCGACGCCCGCTTCGGACGAGAAGACGGCGCGGCGCATGCCGACGACGAAGGTGCCGACAATACCGCCGGCGACGGAGTTGGCGGAAAAGGCGCTGGTGACAATGGTCGCGAAGGCGGCCGGAACGGCGGCCGCGTTGGCGAGGAGGACGATGGCGACGCCGCCCAGATAGACTGCGCACATGACGGGGACGATGCGGCCGGTGACCTTGGCGATGGAGCGGACGCCGCCGATGATGACGATGGCAATCGCGATGCCAAGGACGATGCCGTAGATGAGGCCGCCACCGGGTGTCGCCTCGAACCCACCGACGTCCGCGAGGGCGGAGAAGCTCTGGTTCGCCTGGATCAGCGGCAGCGCGCCGCCGAGCGCGAAGATGGCGTAGAGCGCGCCAAGAACGCGGCCGGATCGGGTCAGTTCGATCGAGGCGAGGCCGTTCTTCAGCATATACATCGGGCCGCCGCGGACTTCGCCATTGACGGCGATTTCCCGGTATTTGAGGCCGAGCGTCACCTCCGCGCACTTCAGGCCCATCGCGAAAAAACCGATGGCGAACATCCAGAACGCCGCGCCCGGCCCGCCGAGCGCGATGGCGATGGCGACGCCCGCGATGTTGCCGAGGCCGACCGTGCCGGACAGCGCGGTGGAGAGCGCCTGAAACTGGCTGACGGTCCCGGGCGCGCTGGGGTCGTCATGCGTCCCCTTCAGAACGCGCAGGCCGACGCCGATGCCGCGCAACTGCGGGAAACCGAGCCAGGCGGTGAAGAACAGCATGGCGGCGGCAAGGAAGAGGACGACGATTTCGATCTGGGTCCCGAACAGAGTCGCCTTCGAGAAGACGAATGCGTTCAGGCGGTCGATCATGCGGACGGCGGCATCGAGCATGGCGGCGCCGTTGGCACAACTGAAGGGGCTAGTCACCCGCCCGGTGCCATATGGCTTGCCCCGCCGCTTCACCGCCGCGTAAGGAAATTGCGCATATTGCGCATAAACGGCGTCGCCTTTCAGGAGCCTTCCCGCATGACCCGCAATTATTTCGGCACCGATGGCATTCGCGGCCTGACGAACCAGGCGCCGCTGACGCCCGATCTGGTCATGAAGATCGGCCAGGCGGCGGGGGCGAAGTTCCTGCGCGGACCGCACAAGCACCGTGTGGTCGTCGGCAAGGACACGCGGCTGTCGGGCTATATGATGGAATCCTCGCTCGTCGCCGGCTTCACGAGCGTAGGTATGGATGTCGTTCAGGTCGGGCCGGTGCCGACGCCGGCGGTCGCGCTCCTGACCCGGTCGATGCGCGCCGATCTGGGCGTCATGATCTCCGCCAGCCACAATCCTTATGAAGACAATGGTATCAAGCTGTTCGGTCCCGACGGATACAAATTGTCCGACGAGGACGAAGCGGAGATCGAGGCGCTGCTGGCCAAGCCGCCCCGGCTCGCCAAGCCGGAAGAGATCGGCCGCTCGCGCAAGATCGAGGATGCGCGCGGGCGCTACATCCACGATGCGAAATCGACCTTTCCCGACCATTTGCGCCTGGACGGGCTGTCGATCGTCGTCGACTGCGCCAATGGCGCGTCCTACACCGTCGCGCCGTCGGCCCTGTGGGAGCTGGGCGCGGACGTGACCGCCATCGGCGTCGCGCCCGACGGGTTCAACATCAATGCCAATGTCGGGTCCACCAGCCCGCGTCTGATGCAGGAAATGGTGAAGGACGTCGGCGCCGATATCGGCATCGCGCTCGACGGCGATGCGGACCGGCTGATCGTCTGCGACCAGAAAGGCCGCATCATCGACGGCGACCAGCTGATGGCGCTGATCACGACCGACTGGGCACGAAGGGACCGGCTGCGCGGCGGCGGGCTGGTCGCGACCGTCATGTCGAATCTGGGGCTGGAACGCTATCTGGAGGGCGAACGCCTGAAGCTGGAGCGGACCAAGGTAGGCGACCGCTACGTCCTCGAAACCATGCGCGCCAAGGGCTACAATGTCGGCGGCGAGCAGTCGGGGCATCTGATCATGTCGGATTATGCGACGACCGGCGACGGCCTGGTCGCGGCGCTGCAGATCCTCGCCTGCCTCGTCGACAGCGGACGACCGGCATCGGAACTGCTCGACGTGTTCGAACCGCTGCCGCAGCTGTTGAAGAACGTGCGCTACGATGGCGGTCAGCCGCTGGAAACGGATGCGGTGCAGAAGGCGATCGCGGGGGCGGAAAAGCGCCTCGGCAATTCAGGCCGCGTGCTGATCCGCAAATCCGGGACCGAGCCGGTCATCCGCGTGATGGCGGAGGGTGACGATCCCGCGCTCGTCGAAACCCTGGTCGACGATATTTGCGACGCGGTGGCGAAGGCGGCCTAGGCCCCTTCCCCCGATCGCACGCGCGATGGTCCCCCGCATTCTCAGCATCGCCGGATCCGATTCATCGGGCGGTGCCGGCATTCAGGCGGATGCGAAAGCCATCACCCTTCTGGGCGGGCACGCGATGACGGCGATCACGGCGGTGACGGCACAGAACACGCTGGGCGTTACCCGGATCGATACCCTGCCCGCCGCCAGCGTCGCCGCGCAGATCGCCGCCTGCATCGAGGACATTGGCGTCGATGCGGTGAAAACGGGCATGTTCGCGACGGCGGACCAGGTGGACGCGGCGGGTGACGTACTGGTGAACGCCGACGTTCCCATCGTCGTCGACCCGGTCATGATCGCAACGAGCGGTGCGGCGCTTGCCGGCAATGACGTCGTGGATGCGTTGCGGCGGCGGCTGTTTCCCCGAGCCGCGCTGGTCACCCCCAATCTCGACGAGCTGGGCGTTCTGACGGAAACCTCAATCACCTCTCTGGACGACATGATCGCGCGGGCGGCGGCATTCGCGGCCGATCGTCAGGTGCCGGTTCTTGCCAAGGGCGGACATCTGGCGGCCGGCGATATGATCACCGATGCGCTGTGCCTGCCGGGTGCCGACCCGCGTCTTTATCGGCACGCGCGCGTGCCGACGTCGGAGACGCATGGAACTGGCTGCACATTGGCGAGCGCGATCGCAACCGCTCTCGGCGCGGGCGCGCCGCTGACAACTGCGGTCGAAAGCGCGCGGAACTATGTGCGAGCGGCGCTGATGACGGCGCCCGGCCTGGGTGCGCGGTCCGGACCGTTGGGTCCCGGCCGTCCGCTTTCGCCAGGCTGAGAATGGCTGCAAGAAAAAACGGTCCGGAAGATTACCCTCCCGAACCGTCTTTTCATTGCTGTCACACCCCGAGAAGGGCCGGCAGTCAGGCCGTGCGGCGACGCCGGAGCGCGAGCGACATGACGCCCAAACCCAGCAGGCCGACGACACCCGGTGCCGGTACCTCGACGGATTCGATGGCCAGCTGGAACTGCGCCGTCGTGTCCGCCTCTTCCTCGGTCATGAAGCCGATGCAATCGGCAGCAAGGCCGACCGCGGCGCAGGGCGCGCCGCCGAGCGGTGC
>JBCCAC010000141.1:0-6661 GCA_039815015.1 Pseudomonadota bacterium
ACACGATGTCGAGCGAGCCCAGAATGGCCGGCGCGTCGGCGAGCATGTGCCCCTTGCAGAGAAATTCCATCGCCTGAAGGTGAGAAAAGGCCGTCGGGCGGATCTTGCAGCGATAGGGTTTGTTCGAGCCGTCGGCGACTAGATAGATGCCGAACTCGCCCTTCGGGCTTTCGGTGCCGACATAGACTTCGCCCTCGGGCACGTGGAAACCCTCGGTATAGAGTTTGAAGTGATTGATGAGCGCTTCCATCGACCGCTTCATCTCGCCGCGCTTCGGCGGGCCGACCTGCGGATCGGTCGACATGACTGGCCCTTCCGGCAGCTTGGCGATGCACTGCTTCACGATCTTCAGGGATTGGCGCATTTCCTCCATGCGCACCATGAAACGGTCGTAGCAGTCGCCCATCGTGCCGACCGGCACGTCGAACTCCATGCGATCATAAACGTCGTAGGGCTGCGCCTTCCTGAGGTCCCATTCGACGCCGGATCCGCGCAGGCACGGACCGGAAAAGCCCCAGGCAATGGCATCTTCGCGCGAAATGGCGCCGATGCCGACATTGCGCTGCTTGAAGATGCGGTTGCCGACGACCAGCGTCTCAAAGTCCTTCAGGACTTTGGGGAAGCGGTCGCACCAGTCGGCGATGTCGGCGATCAGCGCGTTCGGCACGTCCTGATGCACGCCGCCGGGACGGAACCACGCCGCATGGAAGCGGGCACCCGATGCCCGCTCGTAAAATTCGCAGATGATCTCGCGTTCCTCGAACAGCCACAGCATCGGCGTCATCGCGCCGACGTCCATCGCATGCGCCGTGGTGTTGAGGATGTGATTGGTGATCCGCGTCAGTTCCGCGAACATGACGCGCAGATATTGCGCGCGCAGCGGCACCTCCAGATCGAGCAGCTTCTCAATGGCGAGCACATAGCTGTGCTCCATGCACATGGGCGACACGTAATCGAGGCGGTCCATGTAGGGGAGCGCCTGCAGATACGTCTTGTATTCGATCAGCTTTTCGGTGCCGCGATGCAGAAGGCCGATATGGGGGTCGACCCGTTCGATGATCTCGCCATCCATCTCCATGATCAGGCGCAAAACGCCATGGGCCGCAGGGTGTTGCGGGCCGAAGTTCATGGAATAGTTCTGGATCTCGACGTCGCGTGCCGTGGCGGCAGCCATTTCGTCGTCGAAGGTCTGTACGGGCGCGTCGTCCTCGGGTTTATCGAGAGTATTCGTTTCGCTCATGACGCCTCGCCTTCCGCCTTTTCATCGCCGGGCAGCGTGTAGTTCGGTCCTTCCCACGGGCTTTCGAAATCGAAGCTGCGGAAATCCTGTGCCAGGCGCACGGGTTCGTAGACAACGCGCTTCTGCTCTTCCGACCAGCGCAGCTCGACATAGCCGGTCAGCGGGAAATCCTTGCGGAACGGATGGCCGGTAAAGCCGTAATCGGTGAGAATGCGGCGATGATCGGGATTGCCGGCGAACATGACGCCGTAAAGGTCCCAGACTTCCCGCTCCAGCCAGCCGGCGACGGGCCACAGATCGACGATCGACGGCACCGGATTGTCGGCGTCCGTCAGCACCTTGACGCGCAGGCGCCGGTTCGTCGTCAGCGACAGGAGATGATAATTGACCTCGAACCGTTCCGGCCGTTCGGGATAGTCGCAGCCGGCGATTTCCATCAGCTGCTGAAAGCCATGATCGTCGCGCAGGACGGTCATCGTCGGGATCAGAGCGTCGCGCGGGATGGTGAGCGTCAGTTCGCCGCGATGCTCGTGCGCCTCGGCATGGGCGAACAGTCCGGCGAGGTCGGATGCGGACGCCATCCTGGGGGCGGGATTCTGCATGATGCGCCTTTAGCGTTCGAACGTGCCGACGCGGCGGATTTTCCGCTGCAGCGCCATGATACCGTAAAGCAGCGCCTCCGCCGTCGGCGGACAGCCGGGCACGTAAATGTCGACGGGCACGATGCGGTCGCAGCCGCGAACGACGCTGTAGCTATAATGATAATAGCCGCCGCCATTGGCGCACGACCCCATGGAGATGACGTAGCGTGGCTCCGACATCTGATCGTAGAGCCGGCGCAGCGCGGGGGCCATCTTGTTGCACAGCGTGCCGGCGACGATCATCACGTCCGACTGACGCGGGCTGGCGCGCGGCGCCGCGCCGAAGCGTTCCATGTCGTAGCGCGGCATGTTGGTGTGCATCATCTCGACGCCGCAGCACGCAAGACCGAACGTCATCCACCAGAGCGAGCCGGTGCGCGCCCAGTTGAATAGGTCCTCCGTCGTCGTCGTCAGGAAACCCTTATTATCCAGCTCCTGATTGACATCGGTGACGAACTGATCGTGCGGAATGTCGACCTGCGCAGGTTGGCGCACGACGGGTGTCTCTACTCCCATTCCAGCGCTCCCTTCTTCCATTCGTAGATGAAGCCGATGGTCAAAATGCCCAGGAACACCATCATGGAGGCCCAGCCGAAGACGCCCGTCGCGCCAAGCGAAACCGCCCAGGGAAACAGGAAGGCGACTTCCAGATCGAAAATGATGAACAGAATCGAGACGAGATAGAAGCGCACGTCGAACTGCCGCCGCGCATCCTCGAACGCGGGAAAGCCGCACTCATATTCGGCGAGTTTGGCATCGTAGGGCTTGGCGACGCCGGTCAGATTGGAAACCAGCATCGGCAGGCCGACGAAGACGCCCGACAGCACGATCGCGATGCCGAGAAATATGAGAATGGGCAGATATTCCGCCGCTACGGAAGCCATGTGAGAACCTTGGATTTCGAACGTTCCCGCTGTCTAAGCCCGGGGGCCGAAGCGCGCAAGGACGGCGATGCCGCAGTGCGGCATAGCGAGACGCCGCTCCTCACGCCGATAATTATGTTCTGAGAGCGCCAGCAACCAGCTTGTGCAGCTTCGAATGGAGCGCACCGTTGGCGGCGACGATTTCGCCGTCCATCACGCGCTTGTCGCTGCCACGATAGTCGGTAACGAAACCGCCCGCTTCACGCACGAGAAGAACACCGGCCGCTACGTCCCAGATATTCAGATCTTTTTCCCAAAAGCCTTCATAGCGCCCGGCGGCGACCCAAGCGAGGTCGAGCGCGGCGGAACCGAAACGGCGAATGCCCGCGACATCGGGGGCGACGGCGTCCATCTGCCGGCGCCAGACCTCATGATCACCATGACCGCGAAAGGGAATACCGGTCGCGATCAGCGCATCGCCCAGATCCCGGCGCGCCGAAACCCTTAACCGGCGATTGTGCAGAAACGCGCCCTTGCCGCGTTCGGCCCAGAAGAATTCGTCGGTCAGCGGCTGGTAGACGCAGCCGGCGACGATCTCGCCGCGGATCTCCGCCGCGATGGAGATCGCGAAATGCGGGATGGAATGCAGAAAATTGGACGTGCCGTCGATGGGATCGACGATCCAGCGCGGCTCGCCGTCCTTGCCCTCGATCTCGCCGCGCTCCTCCAGCAGGAAGCCCCATTCGGGCCGCGACTGCGAAAGGATTTCAACGATAGTTTCCTCCGCCTCCCGGTCGGCATTGGACACATAGTCGGACGGCCCCTTTCGGCTGACCTGAAGCTGCGCGACTTCACCGAAATCGCGGCGTAGCTTCGGTGCCGCCTTGCGGGCGGCGCGGTCCATGACGGTGATGAGGGCGGGGCGTGCGGGCATCCTATTGCGGCGGTGATTGCGATGGGGCGCCGTCAGCACCCGCCGGCGGGGTGAAACCGCACAGCAGGCCGAGCAGCGCCACCTGCCGGTTGACATCGTCGACGGGGATGTTCGCCTTTTCCCGTTCCGCCGTCAGCCGCGCGCTGATCTCACTGAGCGGCTTTTCGTAGATGCAGGCGAAAAGGGCGTTTTTCAGTCCGCCCGGTACGGTTTCCGATCGCAGGGCGGAGGAAATCATGCCGAACGTACGCGTTGCCGCAGTCACTTCGGCTTCGCTCGGTTGAGCGGGCTGGGCGGGTTGCGCGGACGCGGACCCGGCAAGAAGCCCGGTCATCAGGGCCAGCGCGACTGACGTCGATTTCAGCATCAGTCGGCCCGCTTCACATATTCCTGGGAATAGACGTCGACGACGACGCGCGTGCCCGAGGCGATGTGCGGCGGCACCATGATGCGGACGCCATTGTCAAGGATCGCGGGCTTGAAGCTGGACGAGGCCGTCTGTCCCTTCACCACCGCGTCCGCCTCGACGATTTCCGCCTCGACCTGTTCGGGCAGCTGAACCGAAATCGGTTTTTCTTCATAGAGTTCCAGCATGACCTGCATCCCGTCTGTCAGGAATGCACCCGCCTCACCCAGCAGGTCCGCAGGCAATGTGACCTGATCGAACGTCTCCGTATCCATGAAGGTCAGGAGGTCGCCCTCGGCATAGAGATACTGGAAGTCCTTCGTGTCGAGCCGGACCTTCTCCACCGTCTCCGACGAGCGGAACCGGTTGTTGGTCTTGCGCCCGTCGAGCAGGTTTTTCATCTCGACCTGCATATAGGCACCGCCCTTGCCGGGCTGCGTATGCTGGATCTTGACGGCGCGCCACAGGCCGCCCTCGAACTCGATGATGTTGCCCGGACGAATGTCCACGCCGGAAATTTTCATGTACTTTTCCTGTGCTGGGTACCGCGGCTGCGATTGCCGTCGGAAAATCGTCAGAAACGCGAAATAGCGTCGAACTGCTGTGTGCTCAACTGCACATAGCGAAGTTCCGCATCCTGCAGCATGACGATCAGTCCACGCAGATCATCCGCCTGCAGACCGTCAGCCGCCATTTGCTGCAGCGCTTCGCCGAGCTGCATACCCAGGTCGTATGTGCGCATCTCCACGTCCAGAATTTCAACAAGTATTTCCCGCTCAGATCCGGTGGCGTCGTCGACACCCAATTCCGAGCGGTATCGGGGAATGCCGGCCCTTCCTTGCCGCGCGAATTCGATCATGGCGCCGGCAACATCCAGAACGTTCGTGGAGATCGTTTCCAGTCCCCGGGCACCGTCCTTGTTTGCAGCCACCGCCAGTTGAGCCCGAAGGCCCTGCTCCATGGCTCGGTAAATCATTTCCGAAACGCCCATCGAGTTGGCGATCGGATCGCCGGAAGCCAGCGCACGTCGTCGGCTTCGCATGATATCCGCTTGCGCACGAACAATTTCCAGACCGGCATTTGGCAGCATGGCGAACGCGCGGGCGAAGGCCTCGTCTTCGCCTTGCGCGGCCTGCTCGAACGCCGCACTCATATCGGCAAACAGCCGTGAACGCGCCCGGTTCTGATCGAGATGCTGTGCATGCATCTCGATCAGATCCAGTCTGCCAAAATTGCCTTCCGGCGGCGTCAGCGCGGCTAATCGCGCATTCAGTTCCTGCATCTGCGCGACGGCAGCGGTGGTAATGCGCTGCATCTTTGTCGACAGTTGCGGAACGTTTTCTGCCGTTATGGGCGTCTTCAGCAGCTCGCGCGTCTTTTGGAGTGTTGCCTGTGCAATACCCAGATCTTCTTTCAGGAGCGCCGAACTTTCGGCGAACCAAGCCTGCAGCCGGGCGAAATCTGCCGCGGTCATTTCGACGTCATCGGGTTCGGTCGCACCTGCGGCCGAGAGCGCTAGGGGCACCCCCAGGATGGTCAGTGTGAGAGCGAAGGCCAGCTTGAAAATAAGCATAATCTTCCTTCAAAGGCTTAATCGGTTATGATTTCGTGGACATTCGCGGGCGAGAGGTCCGATGACGTCCGGCTCAGGCGAGCAAGTCCTCACCAAACGCCCGGACGCCGGCTCCCGCGCCGTCTTGATGTCCCCATATCGCGGCGCTCACGGCTAGGAAATCCGCACCGGCCGCCACCAGAGGACGCGCGTTCTCCGGCGTGATCCCACCGATCGCGACGGCGGGGATCTCGCTCAGCGTCGACCACCAGCCAAGGATCGACGGATCCGGCCTGTGGGCCGTCTCCTTCGTCTGCGTATCGTAAAAGCTGCCGAATGCGACATAGTCCGCACCGCCCTCGCCCGCTTCCATGGCGAAGTGGCGGCTATCGTGGCAGGTGATACCAATTTGCGCCGCATGGCCCAACAACGCGCGCGCTTCAGCGAGCGAGCCGTCTCCCTGCCCGAGATGAACGCCGTCAGCCGCTAGCTTCGCGGCCAGATCGGCGCGATCGTTGACGATGAAGGCGACATCATAGGCCGCCAGAATCGGTTTCAGGACGGTTCCCGCGCGCAGGATCTCGGCGTCGTCCGCGCCCTTCAGACGTAGCTGGAATGCCGCGACCGGTCCGGCATCAAGCGCCGTCTTCAGGACTTCGGGAAATCTGGGATCGTATACAGAAGGGGAAATCAGGTAGAGCTGGCAACCTGGGTCCCCATGTCCGGTTTCGCCGAACCGATCGGCGAAACCGGGATCGAGTTCAGGACCGCTCACGCGCCGTTCGACGCCGACGCGTCATAGATCTGGTCGATAGCACCAGACAGCGTGCGGTCGAACTCGCCATCGTCCATGCCGTGCCGCAGATCCTGCAGCAGGCCGCGGCTGAAGCTGGCGATCATGCCCGTGTTCCTCGACAGTTCCGAACACGCCTCGTCCTGCGAAACTGCGATCGACGCGCCGGACTGGGTGGGAACGGGCGACTTCGGGCTGAGACCTGCGGGACCTCAATGGGCTGAGCGCTTCG
>JBCCAC010000348.1:0-2897 GCA_039815015.1 Pseudomonadota bacterium
GCCCCAGCGCTGGCCGAAACGGCGGAAATCCCGCCGCTGACGCTGCCCCCAAGCCGGCGCAACAGCGATTGGACGCATGTCGGCGGCTCCAGCGTGCGGCGCGGCAAAGGCGGGGCTCGTCGGCCTGTCGAAGACGCTGGCACGTGGCCTTGCCGCCGAGGACATTCTCGTGTTCACCGTCGCACCCGGCTACGTGATGACCGGCATGGCGGAGGACTATCTCGCCTCGCGCGGCGGCGAGAAGCTACTGGCGGACATTCCGCTGGGACGCGTCGCCCAGCCCGAGGAGGTCGCCTCCGTCGTGCGCTATCTGGCGCTGGAGGCGCCTGCATCGATGACCGGCGCGGTCATCGACGTCAACGGCGCGAGCTTCGTACGCTAGATTAGAGCGCTGCCTGGATCTGTGGCTCGATCGTGTTCCAGGTGGTCCCCTCGATCTTCTCGCCGTTGAGGACGAAAGTCGGCGTGCCGCCCAATTCATAATCCTCGATCGCCGAGGTTCGGATGGCTTCCAGCTGCTCGCGCTCCGCCGTATCGGTCACGCAGGCATTGTATTTCGAGGCCGGAATGCCGCGCGCGCGCACGAATTCGTCCAGCCCGCCAAGCTGGCCGTATCGTGCCATCGCCGCTTCGGGTTCCATGCCCTGCAATTCGGCAAGCTCGGCCTCGCCCAGCTGGGAAAAGCCGCCGAGCCATTGCGACTGACGCTCGAAAAACGCGTCGGACAGCGCGTAAAACGCCTGCGGCGTTGTACAGCGGGCCAGCATCGTCGCGACGAAGTCCGGCTGGTTCGCCACAAAGGGCCGTAATTCATAGGAAACATTGCCGCTGGCGACGTACTTTCCCTTCAGATCCGTCATCGCAGCAGCATGAAAATTAGCGCAGTGCGAACAGGACAGGGACGCGAATTCGACCAGTTTCACATCCGCATCGGGATTGCCGATGCGATAGCCGCCCTCTTCCGTCTTTTCGATCTGACGTACCCAGTTGGTTTCGGTATCCACCGCGATGTCGGCCGGTTCCGCTGCCGCCGTCGAACTGCCAGCCTCGCCGCAAGCGGCGACCAGAGTAGCGAGCAGGGCGGGCGCCGCCGTGCGCAGAAGGGTCTTCATCATCGGATCGGGTCCCCGTATCATTGCGGAACTATGTGGACGCGGAGTCTAGGTAGCCGCGCGATTTCTGTCCAGCTACGCCCCTGCATCGCTGGTACCCCCGGCCGGAATCGAACCGGCAATCCCGTAGGAACTCGATTTTGAGTCGAGCGCGTCTACCAATTCCGCCACGGGGGCCCGCCGCGAACGGTGGCGTTCTAGGGACGTGATGCCTAGGTGGCAATCATGCCTGACGGAGAGCGTATCGCGAAACTCATGGCGCGTGCCGGCGTCGCGTCCCGGCGGGAGGTCGAGCGCATGATCGCCGCCGGGCGTATTGCCCGAAACGGCGAAACGCTGACCTCGCCAGCGCTCAATCTGACCTCGCTTGCCGGCGTGACGCTCGACGGCCAGCCGGTCGCGAGAAAGGCGAATACGGCGCTGTGGCTGTTCCATAAGCCCGCGGGCTGTCTGACGACGGCGCATGACCCGAAGGGCCGGCCGACGGTGTTCGACATGTTGCCTAGGGACATGCCGCGCACGGTCACGGTGGGGCGGCTCGACTACAATACCGAAGGCCTGTTGATCCTGACAAATGACGGCGAGCTGAAGCGCGCGATGGAGTTGCCGAAGAACGCCGTCGAACGCCGCTACCGGGTGCGGGTGTTCGGTGATGTCGCGCAGCAGCGTCTGGAGGCGCTGGCCGATGGCGTGACGATCGACGGCGTCCGCTACCGCTCGATCGAGGCCAATCTCGATCGTCGCTCGGGCCGCTATTCCTGGCTCAGCCTGGCCCTGACCGAGGGCAAGAACCGCGAGGTGCGCCGGGTTCTGGAACATCTCGGCGTCCAGGTCACCCGGCTGATCCGCACCGGCTTCGGTCCCTTCGAGCTGGAAGATCTGCCGATCAAGAAGGTGGCGCCGCTGAACCGGGAGGCGGTCACGGTCGCCTGGGCCGCGGTGAAGGCCGCCGGACGCCGCGGCGGGGCATGGTCGCCGACATGACCGGCGCGATGAACGGAACCTCGTGAAGATCATCGCCGGGCGCTGGCGCGGGCGGGCGCTGGCGGCACCACCCGGCGTGACGACACGGCCGACGGCGGCGCGAACGCGAGAGGCGGTCTTTTCCATGCTGGTAAGCCGGCTGGGCGATTTCGATGGCCTACATGTGATCGACCTGTTCGCGGGTACGGGCGCGCTGGGGCTGGAGGCGCTGTCACGCGGCGCCGCACATTGCCGCTTCGTGGAGCGGGATCGGCGCGTGGCGGCCATTCTTGGCCGGAATATCGATACGCTGGATGCGGCGGGCGAGGTGCTGGTCACGGATGCCACATCGCTGCCCGCAGCGGCGGATCCGGTCGATCTCGCCTTTCTCGACGCCCCATATGATCGCGGCCTCACTGCCCCTGCCCTGGACGCACTCAGGGACGGCGGCTGGCTTGGCGAGGGCAGTCTGCTCGTCGTCGAAACATCGCCAGCGGAGACCGGGCCGTTTGCGGGTTTCGAGACGGTCGTGGATCGCCGGTTCGGAAAGGCGCTGGTGCGCTTTCTTCGTCCTAAGGCCTGATTCTTCGTCTCAAAGCCTGGCGGCAAGGCTTACTCGTTCTTTTTGCGGCCGCCGAGCAGAGAGCCGAGGCCGCGCACGATGGCGCCGCCGACATCCTCTTCGATGGTCGGCGCCGGGGTACCGGGATCGGCACCGTCTTCGCCGGCGGACCGTCCACCGAGCAGCGCGGTTCCGTCGCCGAGCGCGGCACGCACGCCGACCGAAACGGCACGGCGGGCGAACCAGCCCTGCAGCGGTCC
>JBCCAC010000385.1:0-2455 GCA_039815015.1 Pseudomonadota bacterium
CGGCGAGTTCTGAAATGCGCTGAACGCGAACGCGAATGTCGTCGGCATCGTCCGCCGCGCTCGTCGCATTGTGGTCGATCGTGGCAATGCCGCTTCGCTGGCCGTCGACCTCATGATGAATGGCATCGGCGGCCGCGCGAAATTCGACGACGGCACCGGCAACATTTTCCAGCGCCGTCGTCACATGGTCCGCTTCATCGTGAATGCCCGTTAGAAGGTCGCCGATATCGGTCGCCACGCGGTCGACTTCGCGCGCCAATACCTTCACCTCACCCGCAACGACGGCGAATCCGCGCCCGGCATCGCCGGCGCGCGCCGCCTCGATCGTTGCGTTGAGGGCGACGAGGTTGGTCTGCTCGGCAATGCCGCGAATACGGCTGGCGGCGATACCGACCTTTTCCGCACGCTCGGTCAGCGTATCGACGGCGCGATTGCCGAGCGCGGATCGCTCTGCCACGAGATCGGCCATGCCGCGTTGCCGTTCGGTATGTCCGGCGATGTCGACGATTGCCGCATTGATATTGCCGAGGCCGCCGGCGAGGGCACGGGCCTTGGCATGAGAACGATCGGCCGCGGCGGCGACCGAAGTGGTTTCCCGGCCGGCATTGTCTGCGACCCTGTCGAGGTCGCCAGCGGCGGCGGCCATGTCTCCTGCCATGTCGGCCAGTGAGTCGACGATCCGCGTGACCGAAGTGCTGAACTTCGTGCTCAGGGCGGCCAACATTGCCTCCTGCTTCGCTTTGGCCTCGTCTCGATAGGCGGCGACACGTGCACGCTCCGCATCGGCGCGGTCTTCGGCCGCCTTTGCCGTTGCCAGCGCAGCTTCGGCATCGGCGCGCGCGCGTTCGGCGTCGATGACTAGACGTTCGCTCGATATGCGCGCCTGCAATTGTCTCATGATCAACAGCCGCAGCTGTGACGTCAGATAGCCCAGGATCAGGAATTGCAGGAAGACCGCGAGCGCGTGCACCAGAACCCTGTCGAACTGACCGCCGCCGACGAAGACCCATTCCGGGATCAGAACGCTGAACAGCATATGGTGGAGCGCGATGACGATGGATGCCACAGCGATGCAGCGCCAGTCGCACAGGATCGCAAGCGCCGACAGCGCCACGAAAAAGTACATGTGCATGTCCATCTGCCACGCATGCCGCTCCAGCAGATAGACCAGCATTGCCGGCTGAACCGCCATCATCAGACTGACCAGCATCCGCGTCGTGACGTCATACCGCCGTCGCAGAACCATGGCGGTGGGTAGCAGATTGACGAGAACCGACAGAAAGAGGGCTGAACGCGCATTTTGCGACGTGCCGAAGACCAGAGTGATCGTCACGACAAGCGGCACCGTCCAGCCGAGGGCGATCAGCAAGCGTAGCGAACGGCCCTGCAACTGCCTCATCTCGGACAGTAGGTCTGGTCCGGCGATGGAAGCCGCGCTCATGCCGAAGACCCGCAACCGGCTCGTGGTGCGGCCAGAATGAAGATGGGGAGGCCGCGCGACGCATCGCGCAGGCGGTCGCGATCGCCGCGTACCACGACCGATCCCGGCACCGGGCCGGGTCCGACCGGTCGGCCGCCATGCGCCAGCGCCAGACGAAGTGCGGTGTTGCCGGACCTGTCGCCGATCGACAGAACCAGCAGATCGCCGCCGGCCGCCGGCATGAAGGCCAGCGCGCTCAATCCCAGGCAGGTGAGTATGACCTGACAGCCGATGGCTGCGGCGTTCGTGCGCGTGTTTCCGTTTGGCCGAGCCATGAAACGGCTCTCACCATGAGACCGGTAAACTGCCGCCTAAGCATATCTGCCAGACCGGACCGTAGCGGTTGTATCCTCGTTCGGTCCGGTATCGCCCTTCCTGATGCGGCGACTATTCCACCGGCAGGAAATCGGGAACGCTCAGATAGCGTTCGCCAGTATCGTAGTTGAAGCCGAGAACCTTCTGGCCGGCGGGCTTGCCGTCCAGATGCTGACGGATGGCGGCGAGCGTCGCACCGGAAGAAATGCCGACGAGCATACCCTCTTCGCGGGCGGCGCGGCGAGCCATGTCTTTCGCGTCTTCGGGATCCACCTTGATCGCCCCGTCGATCGCCTGCGTATGGAGATTGTCCGGAATGAAGCCTGCGCCGATGCCCTGAATGGGGTGCGGGCCGGGCTGGCCGCCGGAAATGACGGGCGACAGGGTCGGTTCGACGGCCCAGACTTCCAAGCCGGGCATTTCCGGCTTCAGAACCTCCGCACAGCCGGTGATGTGCCCGCCGGTGCCCACGCCCGTTACGATGGCGTCGAGGCCGCCCGATTTGAAATCCCTGAGAATTTCCTGCGACGTCACGTCCGTATGCACTTTGACGTTCGCCGGATTGTCGAACTGTTGCGGCATCCAGGCGCCATCGGTTTCTTCGACCAGCTCCTGCGCCCGCTCGATCGCGCCCTTCATGCCCTTGGCCTTGTCGGTAAG
>JBCCAC010000246.1:0-4182 GCA_039815015.1 Pseudomonadota bacterium
CCCCCCCCCCCCCCCCCGCCCCCCCTCTCGCTTTCCCCCCGGGGGGGGCCCGGGGGGGGGCCGCGGGACGGAACAGGCTTGCAGCCGTCAGGCTGCCTGGAAGTCAGAGCCCGTAGGGTGCCCACTTCTTCACGGCCGCCTCGTCGCATTTTGCGAGAAGCTTCGTGCCGCGATTGGTGCGGATATATTTGGCGTTGTGGCTCGACAGGCGGTGGCGCTTGCCGACCACGCCGTGCTTCACCTTGCCATTGGCGGTGATCTTGAAGCGTTTCTTGACGCCGCTCTTCGTCTTTAGCTTGGGCATTTTCGTCTCCAATCTGTCGGAACGAGAAAAGACCGCCTCGGCAGCCCACACTGGCCGGGCGGTCATTCGTTATTTGCGGCAGATAGCGCGGCGTGCGAGGAAACGCAATCGCTTCGGGGGAGGAGATTGTCGATGCCGGCCGAGACACGCGCGTTTCATGGCCCGCTCGGATGGGCGGCAGGGCTGCTCGGTACGCTGATCGGCGTCGTCTTTCTTCTCTGGCTGGCATTATATGTGACGAAGGGCCGGTTTCTGGAAGCATCCTTTGAGGAATATGCTTCCGAAGCGCTGGGGCGGCCAGTTGCGGTGGCCGGCGATTTCCAGCTCTACCTGAATCCACACATCCGTTTTTACGCGGAAGGCCTGACCGCCGAAAATCCGGACTGGGCGGAGACGGAACGACTGGCGGATGCCGAGAAAATCGACCTGAGCATCGATGTGTTCCGACTGATCTCTGGCCGCCTTCTGATCCGGTCGGCGAACATGGACCAGGCGACGTTCGCGCTCCAATGGAATGAAGATGGCAGTACGAACAACTGGACGTTCGGCGCGGGAGACGAGACGGGCCGGCCATTCAGCCTCCCGGCGATCCGGCGTGCAAGTGTGACGGGCACGAGCGTTTCCTATCGCGACCCCGTCCTCGAACTTTCGATGGCGATCGATATCGAACCGATCAGGATGCGGAGCAGCGACATCGCCGGGGGCATCGGGT
Source organism: Pseudomonadota bacterium (assembly GCA_039815015.1). GTDB lineage: Bacteria > Pseudomonadota > Alphaproteobacteria > Sphingomonadales > Sphingomonadaceae > Pacificimonas. Next base: position 1,017 of record JBCCAC010000246.1, read on the forward strand.
TTTCCGGCGACGGCATGTCGCGGGGTGTTCCCTTCACCCTGTCCGGTTCACTCGAAAGTCCCGACGCGACACTTGGCGGCGGCGAGAACCAGCTGGTTGCGCGTGTGGATGTCGGGGCCTCCCGGATCGACGTCACCGGCACGCTGCCCGGCGCCACCGAACTGGAAGGTAGCGATCTTGAAGTGCGCGCGCGGGGCGGCAACATGCAGGAGGCGCTGCAGCTGATCGCGATTACCGTACCGGCAACACGCACCTACGATGTCGGCGGCGACCTGACGAAGACCGGCGAGGAGTGGCGCTTCACCGATATCGCCGGCACTTTCGGCGACTCGGACCTTGCCGGCCGGATGACCATTCGCACCGGCGGCGCGCGCGTATTCGTCGATGCCGGCCTGTCCAGCCGGACGCTCGACATCATCGACATCGCACCCTGGATCGGCCTCGATCCGAACCGTATCGCGGGCGAGGGTGCGGCGGGCGCTGTCGTGGAGGTGGGCGGCACGCCGCGGATCATTCCCGATGCGCCGCTGAACGCCGAAGGCCTCGCGCGGCTCGATGCGAAGGTCGAGCTCTCCGCAGACCGCGTGCGTACGGGGACGATCCCGATCGCGGATTTTCGGCTCGTCCTTGATCTGGAGGATCGGCACCTTCGGCTGACGCCCGTGACCTTCGACCTGGCGGGCGGCACGCTGACGATGAACATCGATCTCGATGCCGCGCAACGCCCGGTGAAAACCGTCTATGATATAACGCTATCGCCCGTAAGACTTGCGGCGCTCCTGAAGGGATTCGAGCTTGAGGAAACGGGGACGACGGGCACGGTGCGCGGCCGGCTCGATCTGAGCGGGACGGGCGATACGATGCACGAGTCCCTCGCATCCGCGAACGGACGCATGGCCTTCGTGCTGCCACAGGGGGCGCTCCGCATCGGCAGTTCGGAACTGGTCGAGCTCGATGTCGGCGATTTTCTGGAGGCGGCGGTGTCCGACGATCTGGAAGACCCTGCAAACCTGCGTTGCGGTCTGATCGCGTTCACCTTCGAAGATGGCATCGCGAAGACGGACCCCATCTTCATCGATACGGAACGGGCGATCATTCGCGGCGGCGGCAAAATCGACATGCGCGACGAGAGCGTCGATATCGCCTTCGAGGCGGATTCGAAGAATTTCAGCCTGTTTTCCGGACAGTCGCCGGTCGGTGTTGGCGGCTACCTCGCCGCGCCGACGATCCAGCCCATTTCCGAAGAACTGGTCGCACGCATTGCTGCCGGCGTCGCGCTCGGTGTGCTGGCGACCCCGGTGGCAGCGCTCGCCGCCTTCGTCGATCTGGGCGATGAGAGCGATACGAACTGCGCGCCCGTGCTGGCGGCGGCAAGCGGTGCCGCCATTAAGGCTGCGGACGAAGCGGCGGAGGAGTAAGGTCGGCAAGGCGTATATCACGCGATCCCGTCGACCCTTGATCCTTTCCGATCCCGCCACTTTTGTGCGCTGCGGCATTCTGCTAGCAGCGGGAACGAACCCTGTTCGCGCCCTGTTCATTTCGGTGAACCCGCACGACGCCCCAGATCAGAAAGAGCCATCGCCATGACCCAGATCGGCCACGACAGCCTCTCGACCCGCCGGACCCTCGACGTGGAGGGCCGCGAATATGCCTATTACTCGCTGAAGGCGGCGGCCGAGAAATATGGCGACCTGGACCGGCTGCCCTTTTCCATGAAGGTGCTTCTGGAAAACATGCTGCGGTTCGAGGATGGCGACACGGTCGCGCCCGAGGATGTGGCGGCGTTCGCGACCTTCCTGAAGGATGGCAAGGTCAACCGGGAGATTCAGTACCGGCCCGCACGCGTTCTGATGCAGGATTTTACCGGCGTTCCCGCGGTCGTCGATCTGGCCGCGATGCGCGATGCGGTCACGAAGCTGGGCGGCGAGGCGGAAAGCGTCAATACGCTGGTGCCGGTCGATCTCGTCATCGACCATTCGGTCATGGTCGACGAATTCGGCACCCCGCAGGCGTTCGAGGCGAACGTCGAGCTGGAATATGAGCGCAATCAGGAGCGTTACGAGTTCCTGAAATGGGGATCGCAGGCGTTCCGCAATTTCCGCGTCGTGCCGCCGGGCACGGGCATCTGCCATCAGGTCAATCTCGAATATCTCGGCCAGGCGGTCTGGACGTCGGAAGACAAGGACGGCGCCACCGTGGCCTATCCCGACACGCTGGTCGGTACCGATTCGCACACGACGATGATCAACGGTCTCGGCGTTCTCGGCTGGGGCGTCGGCGGCATCGAGGCGGAGGCGGCCATGCTCGGCCAGCCCGTGTCCATGCTGATCCCAGAGGTCGTCGGCTTCAAACTGACCGGCAAGATGTCGGAAGGCATCACCGCCACCGATCTCGTCCTGACCGTCGTCCAGATGCTGCGCGAGAAGAAGGTCGTCGGCAAGTTCGTCGAATTCTACGGACCGGGCCTTTCCACGATGACGCTCGCCGACCGCGCGACCATCGCCAATATGGCGCCTGAATATGGCGCGACCTGCGGGTTCTTCCCGGTCGATGAGGAAACCATCCGCTACATGCGCTTCACCGGCCGCGAGGACTGGCGCTGCGATCTGGTCGAGGCCTATGCTAGGGAACAGGGCCTGTGGCGCGACGACGAGACGGCGGATCCCGTCTTCACCGATACGCTGTCCCTGGACCTGGGCGACGTCGAGGCGTCGCTCGCCGGGCCGAAGCGGCCGCAGGACCGTATCGCGCTGACGAACATGAAGCCCGCCTTCGCGAAGGAGATGCAGGGACAGTTCAAGCGCGACGATCCCGCGGCGCGCGTGCCGGTCGAGAACGAGAATTACGATCTCGGCCATGGCGATGCGGTCATCGCGGCCATCACCAGCTGTACGAACACGTCGAATCCCGACGTGCTGATTGCGGCCGGCCTCGTTGCGCGCAATGCCCGGGCGAAGGGTCTGGACGTGAAGCCCTGGGTGAAGACCTCGCTCGCGCCCGGATCGCAGGTCGTGACCGACTATCTCGAAAAGACCGGCCTGCAGGACGATCTCGACGCGCTCGGCTTCGACCTCGTGGGCTATGGCTGCACGACCTGCATCGGCAATTCCGGGCCGCTGCCGGCGCCGATTTCGAAGGCGATCAACGACAATGATCTCGTCGCCGC
>JBCCAC010000143.1:0-6547 GCA_039815015.1 Pseudomonadota bacterium
CGGCGATCGCGGGACCGGAAAATCGACCGCCGCCCGCGCGCTGGCCGCCACCCTGCCGCCGATCCGGACGATCGAGGGCTGCCGCTATAATTGCGATCCGGAGCAACCGGCCGCCTGCCCCGACCCGTGCACCAGCAAGCGGGTGCGCAAGACCCCGGTGCCCTTCGTCGATCTGCCATTGGGATCGACCGAGGACCGCGTTCTCGGCACGCTCGATCTGGAAGCGGCGCTGGCGAAGGGAGAGAAGCGATTCGAACCGGGCCTCCTTGCCCGGGCGCACCGGGGCTTTCTCTATATCGACGAGATCAATCTTCTCGAAGATCACGTCGTCGACCTGCTCCTCGACGTCGCGGCATCGGGCGAAAACCTGGTGGAACGCGACGGGCTGAGCATCCGCCACCCCGCCCGCTTCGTCCTGATCGGCAGCGGCAATCCCGAAGAGGGCGAGCTGCGGCCGCAGCTGCTCGACCGGTTCGGGCTGTCGGTCGAGGTAAAGACGCCGGACCAGATCGAGGAACGTGTCGAGATCATGCGCCGCTGCGACGCGCAGGAGCGCGATCCGGAGGCGTTTGCGCGCAAATGGAAGCGCGAGGACATGAAGGTGCTGCGCCGGATCGACAACGCGCGGGCGGCGCTGCCGAAGGTCAGGCAGTCGACGAAGGCGCTGACCGATGCGGCCGCGCTCTGTCAGGCCGTCAATGCCGACGGGCTGCGCGGCGAACTGACCCTGATGCGCGGCGCGCGGGCGCTTGCGGCCCTCGACGGCGATGCGACCGTCACGCGCAAGCATCTGAAGGCGATCGCGCCGCTCGCGCTCAGGCACCGCCTGCGCCGCGATGTTCTCGATGAGACGGGCTCCACGGTCAGGATCGAGCGGGCCCTGGCGGACCTGTTCGGTTGATCGCGGCGGCCACCGGCGACGCTGGCACTGCCGATACGGGCATCCCCGATACTGGTCTTGCCGGTACTGGCATTGCCGACACTGACATTGCCAACGCCAGCATTGCCGACGCCGCGCTGGCCGCCCGCCTGTTCGTCGAGGCCCCGGCGCGGTTCGGCGGCCTGTGCCTGCGCGGTCATGGCCCCGTCCGCGATGCCCTGGTGGCGAAACTGTGTGCCGCCCTGCCCGCGCACCTGCCGGTCGTCAGAATTCCGATCAACGTCGATGCCGCGCAGCTTCTCGGCGGCCTCGATCTGGCGGCCACGCTGGGCACGGGGCGCGCGGTTGAGCGACCGGGCCTCCTGGCGCGGGCGCGCGGCGGCGTCGTCATCCTGCCGATGGCGGAACGCATGGCCGAAGACGTCGCCGCACATCTGGCGCAGGCGATGGATCGCGGCGACATCGCCACCGTCTTGCTGGACGACGGTATCGGCGAAGATGAAGCGCCGCCCGCGCCGCTGATGGCACGCGCCGCGCTCCACTGCGATCTGACAGCGGCGCGCGACCTGGATGTCGAATTGCCGGACGGTGTCGGCGGCTATGGCCATATCCCACCGCTCGACGACGACCAGCGCACCGCGCTCGCCGTCGCGGCGGCCGCGCTCGGCATCCGTTCGATGCGGCCGCTGCTGTTCGCGGATCGCTGCGCCCGCGCCCATGCTGCGCTTGCTGGCGACGACCGGGGCGACATGGGCGTCGAGACCGAAGATCTGGAGGCGGCGATCCGTCTGGTACTGGCACCGCGCGCGACGATATCGCCGAACATGGAGCCGGACGCGCCGCCTCAGGAGCCGGACAGCCCGGATATAGATGATCCGGATCGGAACGATGACGCCGTGGGGGGCGAGGAAGACACGGCCGATTCGGACCGCCCGGGGACGGATGTCCCCCTGGAAGACATTCTCCTCGCAGCGGCGGCAGCGGCCATCCCGAAGAATGTGCTGGAGGGTATCGTGAGCGGCCGCGCGCAGGCCGGGCGCGGCCGGATGGGGCGGTCGGGCCGCAAGGCGCGCTCCGCCCGGCGCGGCCGGCCCCGAGGATCGCAGCCCGGTGTTCCCGGCGGCGGCCGCCGCCTCGCGCTGATCGATACGCTGCGCGCCGCCGCGCCGTGGCAGGGCATACGCCGTGCGGCCGCCGATAGATCGGCGCACGGCCCCGCAACCGATGGCCTGCACATTCGGAAATCCGACCTGCACGTCCGCCGCTTCGAACAGCGGCGCGAGCGTCTGACCATCTTCGCCGTCGACGCGTCGGGATCCGCCGCGCTGTCACGCTTGGCCGAGGCGAAGGGCGCGGTCGAGCTCATGCTGGCGGAGGCCCATGTGAAGCGGTCTCAGGTCGCGCTGATCGCCTTTCGCCAGACCGGCGCCGAGACGCTGCTGCCGCCGACGCGGTCGCTGACGCGGGCGCGGCGCATGCTCGGCGCGTTGCCGGGCGGTGGCGGGACACCGCTGGCCGCGGGCCTTCGCGACGCCTGTCAGCTGGCCGATGCGGCAGAGGCGCGCGGGCAAACCCCGACCATCGCCGTCCTGACGGACGGCAAGGCCAATGTGACGCTGGACGGGGCGGCGGACCGGGCGCGCGCGATGAAAGAGGCGGAAACCGCCGCCCGGACGATCGCCGAGGCGGGTCATCACGCCATCGTCATCGATATCGCACCGCGGCCACGCGAAGACGCCGCGAAGCTCGCGGCGATGCTGCACGGAAAATACCTGCCGCTGCCGGCGGCGCGCAGTGCGGCCATGGTCGATGCGATCGAGCAGCTGGCAGGATGAGCGCGACCTATCCCGACTGGACGGTCGAGGGCCGGGACTGGCCGAACCGCGCCGCGAGTGCCTTCGTCCGTTCGGATGGCTATGACTGGCACGTTCAGGACATGCGCCGGGACGCGCCGGTCTGCCTTCTGATCCACGGCACGGGCGCCGCCACGCACAGCTGGCGCGACCTGATGCCGATCCTGGCGCGCGACTGGCACGTCATCGCCATGGACCTGCCGGGGCACGGGTTTACGCGGACCGCCTCCGCGCGCCCGGTCAGCCTGCCGGGGATGGCGGGTGCGATCGGCTCGCTCCTTCAGACCCTCGAGGTGACGCCGGATCTGATCGTGGGCCATTCCGCCGGCGCCGCCATCGGTGCGGAATTCGTGCTGCAGCGCGACGGCGACACGCCCCTTGTCGGCCTGAACCCCGCACTGCTGCCCTTTCCAGGACCGGCGGCGCGCCTGTTTCCGCAGCTTGCGAAGCTGATGTTCGTCAATCCCTTCGCATCGCGCATCTTCGCGCGCATGCTGCGCAACCCGGGCGAGGTCGAGCGCTTCCTGCGCCGGGCGACGGGATCGCGGATCGACCGGGCCGGGCGACGGCATTATCAGGCGTTGCTCGGCCGGGCCGGCCATTGCGACGGTGCGCTGCGCATGATGGCCGGCTGGGATCTGGAGGCGCTGCAGGCCGCGCTGCCGGGGCTGCGCGCAAATGTGCTACTGCTGCACGGCGAAGAGGACAGGGCGATCCCGCGCTCGGCGGTCCGGCGGGCCGCGGACCTTATCCCGAGCGCCGACATGCGCGCGCTGTCCGGCCTGGGGCACCTGGCGCATGAAGAGGCGCCGGATCAGGTCGCGGAGATCATCGCGCATTTCGCTGCGGCTCCCGACGCCGCGAACACAACCGGGGAGACGGCATGATGGCCACGGCACCGTTCGACAATCTGGGCTGGATCGAAATCGTCTTCGGCGGCATCGTCGCGCTCGGTATCGGCTTCTGGCAGCTCTGGTCGGTCAACCGCGACATCGCGCGCGACAAGGAAAAGGCGGTCGAGAAAAAGGCAGCCGAGAAAAAGGCATCTCGGGAGCAGGCCGACCCGTCGTCCGACGCGGAGTAGGCCGCCGCTGTTTCCTCTGTAAGCGCTATTCCCTCGGCATCTTGTAGGGCAGCATCAGCTGCACGACGGGATTGACCAGCCGATTGAGGGATATGCTTTCCTGCACCGCCATTACCGGCCGTCCGAACATGCGCATCGACAGCGCCGAGCGGGCGTAGAAGGGCGAATCCTCCCACGTGCGGATGACGCTCGCATGGCCGCGATCCGCCCGCGTCTGGCGCGCCATGCCCCATAGGGTCGGCGGCAGCGGCGCGACGAGCGGCAGCTCCTCCTCCGCCGGCGTACCCGACCGGTCGAAGCGCAGCGCGCTCGCGAAATGGCTGCCGTCGCGGCGATTTCCCTCGTAGATCACGGCAACCTCACCGCCGGCATGGGCGCGCGACCAGTGCCAGTTCTCGAACCCGTCTTCCAGAGGCTCGTCACCATGATTGCCGTCGAGATAGCCGCCGCCCTGCCAGCGGATATCCGGCGCGGTCATCGTCACCTCCACCCGCGCGCGCGGCGCGATGGCGTGCCAGTGGTGCCGGCCCGCCGGATCGAGCTTGAAGGCGCGCCCGTTCAGCATTTCGGGATGGAGGACGACCTGCCCCGTCACCCGGCGGCGCCACGGCACGCCCAAACGAATGTCCCGCTCTTCGATGTCGATGATCAGGCGGTCCTTGTCCCATCGCATGGCGCTGGGGCCGATGCCGAGGCTGTCGGACTGCTGGACCGTGTCCGCCACGCCGCGTTCCGTCATGACCCAGCGCGCGCCCGTCGGGCCGTAAAGCGCGACGTTCAGACAGCTATGGTCCAGGGGGATGCGCCGGCCCGACTTCTTGTAATAGGGTGAGAAGACGCTGCCGATAAACCCGATGATCGTCAGCCCGAAGCGCCCGTCATCGCTGAGCGCGTCGACATACCACCAGCGATAGCCCCGCGGTGGTACCACCGGGTCGAAATACGGTCGGACAGCACGGCCTCGCTGGCGAGCTGTCCCGACAAGGCGGCCATCGGCACGCCCGCGCCAGGATGAGTCCCCCCGCCGGCCAAGTAGAGCCCACGGATCCGAGTCCGGCAGCCGGGCCGGAGGAAGGAGGCCGCCCACCCGTGCGACGCTCGACCATAGAGCGCCCCGCCGGTCGCCGGGAAGCGTTTCGAGAAATCGTTCGGCGTGACCAGCCTGTGCGGCAGCGGGTCCTCCAGCTGCAGGCCGCAGGCGTTCAGCCGCGTCAGCATGTTCGATGTGCATGATGCCGTCTCCCCAGAGGAATAATCGTGCGTGTCGCCATTGGCGGGCGCATTGACGATGATCTGCAGGCGCTGGCGCGCGGGCGCTGCCGGGTCGGGCCGGGCCTGCTGATCCTGATGATCCAGCGCGCAGACATAGGCCGTCGGCGCACCCGGCACGCGCCCGGCGTCGATGTCGGCGAATTCGGACGCATAGTCGCCGGAAAAGAAGATGTTGTGATGTTCGAGCGGGACGCCGCTCGTCGTGCCGTTGACTAGCCAGACCAGGGCGGAGAGGGAGCGCTTGCCGGGCGGAACGGCGCGAACCGCGCGGCGGGCGTCCGTACCGAACAGGCCCGCGCCCAAGGCGGCGGGATCGGCATTGTAGACGATGGCGGACGCCTGCAGCCGTTCGCCGCCATCCAGAACGACGCCGGTGACGCGGCCGCGCCGGGTCTCGATTTGGGTGACGTCCGTTTCATAGCGGAACCGGGCACCGTTTTTTCTGGCGACCGCCGCCAGCGCCGACGCGAGCGCGCCCATGCCGCCCGCGATCTTCCACACGCCCTGCGCCTCGACATGGGCGATCAGCATGAGCGTCGCCGGCGTCCGAAAGGGGGAGGATCCGCAATAGGTGGTATAGCGGCCGAACAGCTGTCGCAGGCGGACATCGTCGAAATGTTCGCCCAGCACCTTCCACAGGCTTTCATAGGGGCGGATCGCGAGCAGCGCGCCGACGCGCCACAGGCCGATGCGCCACATCAGGCCGGGCGGATAGGTCTTCGTATCGCGCAGGAACGGCGCATCGAGAATGTCGAAGATCCGTTTCGCCTCGGCGGAAAACGAGCGAAATCCCTTCGCCGCGACGGCACCCGCAAACGCACCGACGGCGTCCGCACTCTTCTCGGGATCGGCGAACAGATCGAGATGACCGGAGCAATCCCAGGCATGGCGCGCGAGCGTGTCGGCGCGTTCCAGGGTCAGATAATCATCGGTCGCGGCACCGGCGCCTGCGAAGATCGCATCGATGACCGGCCGCATGGTGAAGACGGTCGGCCCCGCATCGACCGGCACGCCCGCAACGTCCAGCTGCCTGATCTTGCCGCCCGGTGCCGCCGCTTTCTCGATCACCGTCACCGGCACACCGCGAGCCGACAGGAGCGCGGCGCTGGTCAGCCCGCCTATGCCGGACCCGATAATGACCGTCGGCGGCGCCATTACACGGTGCCCGAGTTCGCGTCTGCTGGATCATCGGCGAAATTATGATCGGCGACTTTCATTTGACGACCGATTATCACAGGTCCATTTATTTGGACAGAATTTTATGTCCAATTCCGATGACTCAAACAAGCTGCCGCTGACGTGGAGAACCCGCTGGGCGCTGGGCCGCAACCGGGTTCTCGGCAGCGTGGCCTTCCAGAGCTGGGCCGCTCGAATGCCGGTTTTCCAGACGATCGCACGGCGCAAGGCGGCGCGGCAGTTCGATCTGATCGCCGGCTTCGTCTACACGCAGATCGCGCA
>JBCCAC010000338.1:0-2979 GCA_039815015.1 Pseudomonadota bacterium
GCTGTAGCGGCAGTCCGGGATGGCGTCATCCTTCGCCATCTTCGCCATGAATGAATTCTGGCCTATGGCCCCGCCATGCCGGTCATCATCGCCCTCGGATCCAATCGCCGCCACGGCCGGCATGGCGCGCCGCGCGCCGTCCTGAGGGCCGCCATGCACGCGCTGGAAGACGGTGGGATCAGGATCATCGGGCGCTCGCCCATAATCGAAACCGCGCCGCTCGGCCCGTCCCGGCGGCGCTATGCCAACGCCGTCGTCAGCGTCGATACGCATCTGTCGCCGGCGGCGCTCTTGGTGCGGTTGCAGGCGATCGAGGCGCGTTTCGGCCGCAAACGCCAGCGCCGCTGGGGCGCACGCGTTCTGGACCTCGACCTTATCGCCTATGATCGGGAGGTGAGGCGCACCGAAAGGCTCGAACTTCCGCACCCTGAAATGGCACGTCGCGCCTTCGTCCTCGGCCCGATGCTCGCGGTCGCACCCGACTGGCGGCATCCGCGTCTCAACCTGACGGTGCGGCAGATGTTCGCGAGACTGACCCGGCGGCGTTGACCCCCGGCCACGCACCTCCTACACCCGCGCGCAGTCCCGTTAAGGGCCCTTAGCTCAGTCGGTAGAGCAACTGACTTTTAATCAGTAGGTCGCTGGTTCGAACCCAGCAGGGCTCACCATTTTCGATCGCATTGTTCGGGCACGCCGGTGGGCGTTTCGGTTCGCGGGGTGGCTCGAAAGCCGGTCGGTACCGCGATATGTGCGTGCCCATGGGACGATTTCTGCAGATCATATGTTTCGCATCCGGGCTCGCGCTCGTCGCCATGGCCGGGGTGCAATGGAACGATCCCGATCGGGGTGTCTGGATGGCATTCTATCTGATCGCGGCGATGTTCAGCCTGTGGACCGGGTGGCGGCCGCGGGGTGCCATCGGCGCGTTGGCAGGGGTTTACGCGCTTGCCGCCCTCGGCACCGCGCTGCTCGTATTCACCGACGATCTGACGAGTGACTGGATCGATCGGGAGGGCGGGCGTGAGGCGGCGGGTCTCATCGTGACCTCGATCCTCCTTTTGCCGGCGGTGGTTCGCGGGCTGCGCGCTCGTCGTGCGCGAATTTAGGCGGCCGACCGGCGGGACGTCTGCATAGGCGCGTCTAGCTTTTGCGGCGCGCTGGCAGGCATGTCGCCGACCGCCTGCGGCCGTCCGAACAGGAAGCCCTGGAACTGATTGCAGCCATAGCCGCCGAGAAGGTCGGCTTCGGCCTCGGTTTCGATCCCCTCCGCCGTCGTCACCATGTCCAGGCTGCCAGCGAGCGCGATAATGGCGCGGATGATGGCGATGCTTTCGCGGCACCCTTCGGCGGCGAGGGTAACGAACGAGCGGTCGATCTTGATCTTCTGAAACACCGCGCGCTGCAGATAGCCGAGCGAGGAATAGCCGGTACCGAAATCGTCGAGCGCCAGGCTGACCCCGATCGCCTGCAGGCGCGCGAGCTCGTCCGTCGTGCGGTCGACGCTACGCATGAAGACCGATTCCGTGACTTCCAGCTGCAACCGCCGGGCGGGGAGGCCGCTGGCGGCGAGCGCGTTGAGAACGCGGCTCGACAGGCTGTTGTCGAACTGCAGCGGCGAGACGTTGACGGCGATGACGATGTCATCGTCCCAGGACAGCGCCGTCTGGCAGGCCGTGCGCAGCACCCAGCCGCCGATTTCGGGAATGAGGCCGGCATCCTCTGCCAGCGGCACGAATGTCGCGGGAGAGATCATGCCATGTTCCGGATGGTGCCAGCGCAGGAGCGCCTCATAGGCGACCGTTCGGCGCGACGTCGCGCAGACGATGGGCTGGTAGAAGACCGACAACTGCCCTTCGGCCAGCGCGATCTTCAGGTCTGTCAGCAACCTGCGGCGGCGCTCGGAATCCGCCAGCATCTGCTGGTCGAAGAAAACGGCGCGGCCCCGGCCGGCATCCTTTGCGGCATAGAGCGCAAGATCGGCGTTGCGGGTCAGCGCGTCGGCCTGATCCGTCTGCGTCTTGGCGTCGATGGCATCGTTCGGGCAGGCGATGCCGATCGAACAGCCGAGCTGCACCTGACCCTCCGGCAGGTCGATATTGCGCGTGACATGGCCGATGATGCGCTTGGCATATTGCGCGCGTTCGGTCTGGGTGCGTGGACTCCGGGCCAGGATCGCGAATTCGTCGCCGCCCAGACGGGCCAGAAAGTCGTCCTCCGCGATGGCGCCGGACAGGCGTTCGGCGACCTTTTTCAGAACGAGATCGCCGGCCTGATGGCCCATCGTGTCGTTGACCTCCTTGAAATTGTCGAGATCGATCAGCATCAGCGCCACCGGCTCGTCACGTTCCCGGTATTGCGCCAGCAGCCGGTCCAGCATCGCATAGCAGCGCGTGCGGTTGGCAAGGCCGGTCAGGGCATCATGTTCCGCCGCATGTACCAGCTGCCGGTTGGCTTCGCTGATGTCCCGGTGCCGCCGCCGGGCCATCCGCAGATCGCGCCAGACATAGACGACCGCCAGCAGGATCAGAAGCCCGAGGCCCCCCACGATCAGACGCTCGCGGCTGATCTGCCCCGCCTCGATCATGCGATCCTTGCGCAGCTGCTCCGCTTCCAGACGGGAAATGGTCAGCGTCCGGTTCGCGGCATCGAACCGCGCGCTCATCAGGGCGGTATTGGCCTCGGCGACGACGCGGGTGGCATCATCCTTCAGCCGGTCATAGGCGGTGAAGTGCGCCAGCGCCGCATCGGGCTCTCCAGCGGCGGCGTAAATGCGTTTCGCGGTTTGGTGCGCCTCCTGATACGGCGCCGTGGTTTCGTCGAGGTCGATACCGGAAAAGGCGGCTTCGATCAGCGTTCGTGCTTCGATCGGCTGGCCCTGCAGCATCGCGACGCGGGCCTTGAGGGCCAACAGGAAGTCCTCGTCGGCGCCGCCGGCCCCACCACGCAGCGCGATCGCCTGGTCGGCGATGCGGGGCGAAC
>JBCCAC010000365.1:0-2693 GCA_039815015.1 Pseudomonadota bacterium
ATCCCCGCCTTCGCGGGGATGACATTCAAAGGTGATCGAGAGAAACAACCATGGCGATCGATAGTCACTGCCATCTGAACTATGAAGGCCTCGTCGAGCGGCAGGCCGAGGTGATCGCGAATGCACGGGATGCCGGCGTGACCGGTATGCTCGGGATTTCGACGCGGGCGTCCGAATGGGACGAGGTCGTGGGACTGGCCGAGCGGGAGCCGGATATCTGGGCGTCGGTCGGCATTCATCCGCATGAGGCGGACAGCCATGAAGAGATTTCGACCGCGAGGCTGGTCGAACGTGCTGCACACCCGCGCGTGGTCGGTATCGGCGAGACGGGCCTCGATTTCTACTACGACAAGTCGGATCGTGAGCGGCAGCGGGGCAGCTTTCGCCGGCACATCGCGGCGGCGCGGGAAACGCAGCTTCCCATCATCATTCACACGCGCGAGGCCGAGGCCGATACGCTGTCGATCCTGACGGAGGAGATGGCGGCGGGCGCGTTTCCGGGCGTCATCCACTGCTTTACGGCCAGCCGGGAATTCGGCGAGGCGGCGCTCGATCTCGGGCTTTACATTTCCATTTCCGGCATTGTGACGTTCAAGAATGCCAAGGACTTGGCGGAGACGGCTGCGACGATACCCGAAGACCGGCTGCTGATCGAAACCGACAGTCCGTTCCTGGCGCCGGTGCCGAAACGCGGCAAACCGTGCGAGCCCGCCTTCGTCATGCACACGGCGGCGTTCCTGGCCGAACGGCGCGGGACGAGCCTGGACGAGCTCGACCGCCAGACGACGGAGAATTTCTTTCGCCTGTTCGCCAAGGCGCGGCCTCTATGAAGGTGACGATGCTGGGCAGCGGAACGTCGTCCGGCGTGCCGCGCATCGGCAATGACTGGGGCGCCTGCGATCCGGCCGAACCGCGGAACCGTCGTCGGCGGGTGTCGGTGCTGGTCGAAGTGGATGGCCATGCGCTGATTATCGACTGCGGCCCCGATTTTCGCGAACAGTGCCTGTCGGCGAACCTGGCCCGGCTCGATGCCGTCCTCCTGACACACAGCCATGCCGATCATACGCACGGGATCGACGATTTGAGGCAGTGGATGCACATCCGTCGCGCGCCGGTGCCGGTCCATGCGGCGAAGGGCACCTGGGATCATCTTTACGACCGGTTCCGCTATGTGTTCGAGGGGCGAGGATCCTACAAACCGAGCGCCGAAGCGATCACCATCGACGGACCGTTCACGGTCGGACCGATGACGATCACGGCCTTTCCGCAGGGGCATGGGTCGATCACGTCATGGGGCTATCGGATCGAAGCGGACGGCGCCGTCTTCTGCTATTCGACCGACCTCGACCGCATGACGGACGAGGGCTGGGACGCGGTCGCCGGCGCGGACCTCTGGATCGTCGATGCGCTGAGACGCAATCCGCATCCGACGCATGCACATCTGGAGCTGACGCTGGGTTGGGTCGCCCGCGCGGGTGTGAAACGTGCGTTTCTTACCCATATGGACAATTCGATGGATTATCGGACGCTCCGCGAAGAGCTGCCGCAGGGCGTCGAACCGGGGTATGATATGGTGAGCGTGGAGCTACCCGCATGAGCGGCGACAATACCGTACAGATCATCTCGCTCGTCGGCTTTGCCGTCATCATCGGGCTGGCGCTGATCCCGCGCCTGAAGTCCATCGGTATCGGCAAGTCCGCGCAGATGGCGCTGGCGTGGGTGGCGATTTTCGGCGTTCTAATCCTGCTGGTGTCCGAATGGCCCCGCCTGCGCGCCGCGCTTGATCCGGCCAGTCCGGTGGTCGAGGGGCAGACGCTGCGCCTGAAACCGCGCGAGGACGGGCATTATTACGTGCGCGGACGCGTGAACGGCGAGCCTACGGTTTTTCTGATCGATACGGGCGCATCGGACGTGGTTCTGACGATGGACACGGCGGAGCGCGCCGGGTTTCCCGCGGACCGGCTGACCTTTGACGGCATGGCGGCGACGGCGAACGGCAATGTCAGGATCGCCGGCGCCCGGCTCGACGCGCTGGAGATCGGCCCCATCCGCATCGAGGATCAATATGTGTCAGTGAACGAAGGCGCACTGGACGAAAACCTGCTGGGCATGTCGTTCCTGAACGAGCTGTCCGGCTGGCGTGTGGAAAACGGCGAGTTGATCCTGGTTCCCTGAGCGCCTGGACCTATCGACGTATCGATTGAAACCATCAGTCGGATGGGTCTACCCTCGCATGAAAAGATGAGGGGAAGACCGGAATATGCGGATCTGGGCCTGGGTGGTGGGTGTCGCGATGTCGGCATCGGCAATGCCGCTGCCGGCATCGGCGCTTGCAGAAACCACCGACGCGACTGACGCACCATTGGGCTTATGGGTCTGGAATGCGCCAGAAGACACGGCGGAGCGCCGTCTGACCATAGAGCACCGCGATGGAAACTGGCGCGCCTCGGTCGATGGTCAGGATGTTCCGATCGTGGTCGAGGATAACGACTTTACCGTGTCGGCTGGCAATGGAGAGACTTTCGTCGGCCGGTTTGCCGATGGCGAACGGACGGTCGATGGATATTGGCATCAGCCGTCCACCGATCTCAATTATTCTGAGGTGGCGACGCGGGCGACGCTGCAGACGGCCGGCGACGGAGTCTGGGAAACGAACGTCACGCCGCAGCCGCGTCCCTTCGCGATCTTTCTGG
>JBCCAC010000029.1:0-13246 GCA_039815015.1 Pseudomonadota bacterium
CGGCGAGTTCGGCGGCGGCGTCATCAATCTGACGACGTCTGCGATCCCGGATGAGAATTTCATCACGATCGGTGGCAGCATCGGCGGCAACACGGAAACGACGGGCGAGCTCGGCTATACCTATTTCGGGTCCGACAGTGATTTCACGGGGTTCGATGACGGGGCGCGCACCATTCCGGATATTTTCCAGGATGCGCTCGACAGCGGCAATCTGATCGAGCCCGGCCCGGACTTCTCGCTGGAAGAGGTTCAGGACATCACGGCAAGCCTTCTCAACGCGCCGACGACGCTCGTGCAGCGCAACAACAACATACCCGTGAACGGATCGATCGAGATCAGCGCCGGCCAGACGATCGACATCGGTAGCGACCGCCTCGGCATCATCGCCAATTTCGGCTGGAAGAACAGCTGGCAGACCAAGGGCGGCCTGCAGCAGTTCGTCACCGGTCTTTCGACCAACGCTGCTGGCGAGGACGCGCTGATCCCGGAACTGGGTCAGGACTTCGAGTTCCTGTCGACGGAAAACCGCATCGTCGTCAACGGCCTTATCGGCTTCGGCTATGAATTCGGCGAGCACAAGGCGCGCTGGACCAGCCTCTACATTCGCGACACCCTGAAAGAGGCCCGCATTCAGGCGGGTACGGACAATATTTCCGTCGGCGACGCCCTTTTGAACCGCAGCTTTACCAACTGGTTCGAGCGTCAGCTGATCGATACGCAGGGTGTGATCGAGCTTGATTTCGGCGATATTGAAGTCGACCTGCGCGGCTCCTATGCCGAGACCCAGCGCGAGTCGCCTTATGAGCGTGCCTTTTCCTACCGGTTCGAAGACGATGTGAACGACTTCGTCAACGATCTGCAGACGAACGGCGAACGCGCGTCGGTCGCATTCTCCGACCTTGACGAGGATGTCTATTCGGGCGCGTTCGACGTGTCCTACGATCTGCCGACCGCGATGCCGATCAAACTCTCGGCCGGCTTCGCCTATTCGGATCAGCAGCGGACGGCGACCCGGCGCGATTTCGTCTACCGGGCGGAGGGAACGACCGTCGGACCGCTTCTGGAACAGGCGCGGCCTGACTTCCTCCTGTCGGATTTTGCGATCCGGAACTTCAACATCGTCCTTCAGGATCTGTCGTCCCAGTTCGGTACGGCGGCCTATGACGCCGGTCTCGAAATCTTCGGCGGCTATGGTCAGGTCGAGGTCGAGCCGTTCGATTTCGTCCGCGCTGTTTTCGGCCTTCGTTACGAGGACAGTTCGCAGTTCGTGACGCCGCTCGATCTCTTCGGCTTCGGTCCTGATCTGGGTGACGTCGCCTCGACCAGCATCGACGCGACGGAGTTCCTGCCGGCGGCGACCATCACCTGGAATTTCCTCGACGATACGCAGCTGCGTCTGTCCGCCTCGCGGACCCTCGCCCGGCCGCAGTTCCGCGAACTGGCGCCGCAGCAGTTCTTCGATTCCGAAAGCGACCGGACCTTCGTCGGCAACGAGTTTCTCGGCAATTCCGACCTGATCAACGTCGAAGGCCGGCTCGAACATTATTTCGGCCGCGACGAGCGCATCAGCATCGCCGGTTTCTACAAGGATATCGACAATCCGATCGAGACGATCGCTACAACGCAGGGTCAGACCTTCTTCGTGACTTTCGCCAACGCGCCCGAGGCGCAGCTGTTTGGTGCGGAAGTCGAGTTTCAGAAATATTTCCCGCTCTATGACGTTCTTGGCGGTGTGTTCGGCGAGGATTCGACGTTCTTCGAAACGCGCGATCTCGTCTTCGTCGCCAACTACACCTACACCGATTCCGAAATTGGCGTTGGTGGCGAGGGGGCGCTGACGACCTTGGGCGGTACGGGCGGCGTTCCGACGCTCGCGTCCAACGTCTTCGTCGATGGCGAGCCCCTGACGGGCCAGTCGGACCACATCGTCAATGTCCAGATCGGCCTTGAAGATTCCGAAACGCTGTCGCAGCAGACGCTGCTCCTGAACTACGCGTCCAGCCGCATCACCAATCGCTTCACGTCGACGACGAATGCCGGCGAGCTGGTCTCGATCCCGTTTCGCGACATTCCCGGCGTCGATCTCGACTTCGTCGCGCGGCAAGGGATCGATTTCGGCGGCTTCGTGGCGGAATTGAAGCTGGAGGCGCGCAACCTTCTCGATACGCGTTTTAGGGAGATCCAGACGTTCAACGGCAGCCAGGTCGACCTCAATACCTTCGACCGCGGCCGCACGTTCACCGCTGGTATCGGCGTTACGTTCTAAGCGACGAGGCTGAGGCGCCGGCCCCGCATCACTCCGTATCTCCAACCTAGCCACGCTCTTTGGTCGCTAGGCTGGAGCGCGGGACGGTAAGCGGTGTGATCCTACCAAAAATCGCAGGAGGCGCCATTCAGCCCACAGGCCAGGGCCGTTCGGAATACCATTTCGTCACGACATATTTCGTGCCGGCGCGCACCTTCATGCCATGATGGATGGTCGAGGGATTGACGCTGCCATCGGGGCGGCGGTTGTTCCACGCCAAGAGCGCGCCGGCTTCCGGCTGCACCGATTTCTTGATCGCCTTGAACCGCGTGGCACCGCCCGCGTCCGGTGCGTTCAGATAGATCATGGCCGTCCAGGTGCGCTGGCCCACGACGCTCCTCAGATCGCGCATCGCATCGCCGCCCGGCTCGAAATAGTCCGTATGCGCCTTGAATTCCTGTCCGACGGCATAGCGCTGGCCCTGCAGCGGTTCGCCGAGCGCCGGGTCGATCCCGAGCAGCGCCGCCAGCCGCGCATCGACATCCGCAATGACGGGATCATTGGGATCGAAATGGCACGTCTCGCTGGTTCGAAACGCACTGTCGCCGCCATAATTATCGGCGATGGTCGACGGCTGCCGGTTCGCGTCTATGCGCGTCATCAGAGCGGCGCAGATCTCCGGCGCCAGAAATTCGCGCAGGCGAAAAAGATCGAGTTTCGGCGTCGGTGTGCGCTGGACGGCGGGCGTGGCCCTCAGGCGCGCGGCAACGGGATCGGACATGCGCGGCGTCTTAAAAGGGAATGGCGAAGGCGGGGAGCCCGAAAAGCGTGACCCCAGCGAAATAGAGAACCGTACCTGCCGCCAGCATCGTACCGAAGGGCAGGCGGGTCTGCCCCGACAGGCGCCGTCCCGCCGCTACGCCCGCGAGTGCGGTCAGGAGGCCTGCCGCGCAGGCGAAGAGAATGACGAGCGGCAACGCGCCCGGGCCGAGCCATGCGCCGATGGCGCCCAGCAGTTTCGGATCGCCGCCGCCGAGACCGGCCCGCCCGCGCAGGCGTTCGTACAGCCCGCCGATCACGACCAGGACGGCCCACCCGATCGCGCCGCCGGCGAGCGCGAGACTCGCCTCGCCGCGCGCGATGCCGGCGAGAAGACCGACGCTCGCCAGCGGGATCGCCAAGCGGTCTGGGAGCCAATGGGCGCGCGCATCGATCAGCGCGAGCGCGAGAAGCGTCCAGCCAAATGGCGCCCAAAGCAGGTCGATCGGCTCGTTCGTGAACCAGCCTACCGCAAACCCGATCCCCGCCCCGCCGATCTCAGCGATGATGTGAACCGGATCGATGCGTGCGCCGCAATGACGGCACCGGCCCAGGCGAAGCAGATAGCCGAAGACGGGCAGGAGGTCGCGTACCCATATCCGCCCGGCACACCGGTCGCATCGCGACCGTCCACCGGCAAACGCGATGCCCGCCGGCCAGCGGATCGCCATGACGGCCAGGAAACTGCCGACGGCGGCGCCCGCGACGGTCAGGTGGATGATGGCTAGCCAGAACACGAGGATTTCGGACGCCTCACCCGGTTATGGAACCTCGTCGTCCGCGGCAGGCCCGGCCACGGCGTCCGGCAACTGTCAGTCGGCGCAGCCGGGCTCGCGGCGATGTTCGCTTTTCACATAACGAACCGTGCCGGACGAGGCGCGCATGACGACGGTTTCGGTCGTAAGGCGCCCACCTCGCAGGCGCTTGACGCCTTCTAGCAACGATCCGTCGGTAACGCCTGCCGCCGCGAAGATCACATCGCCCTTTGCCATGTCTTCCAGCGTGTAGATCCGGTCTAGATCCTCAATGCCCCATTTGGCGGCACGGCGCTTTTCATCCTCGTTCCTGAAGACCAGGCGGCCTTCCATCTGACCGCCGACGCAGCGCAGGGCCGCCGCGGCCAGAACGCCCTCCGGCGCGCCGCCCTGGCCGAAATAGATATCGACCGTCGTGTCGGGATCGGTGGTGGCGATGACGCCGGCGACGTCACCGTCCGGGATCAGCTTGATGCCGCAACCGAGGGCGCGCAGTTCCGCGATCAGTGCTTCGTGGCGCGGACGATCGAGTACGCAGGCGATGATTTCATTGGGCGCGACGCCCTTTTCCTTTGCCAGAGCCTCGATATTTTCGGTCACGGACTTTTCCAGCCCGACGATGCCATCCGAATAGCCCGGCCCGATGGCGATCTTGTCCATATAGGTGTCGGGGGCGTTGAGGAGCCCGCCCTCTTCGGCGATGGCGAGCACGGCCAGTGCGTTCGGTCCCGCCTTCGCCGTGATCGTCGTTCCCTCCAGCGGGTCGAGCGCGATGTCGATCTTCGGCGCCTTCTTCTTCGCCTTGCCGACCTTTTCGCCGATGTACAGCATCGGCGCTTCGTCGCGTTCGCCCTCGCCGATGACGATCGTGCCGTCGAAGGCGAGTTCGTTCAGCGAGGCGCGCATCGCCTCCACGGCGGCCGCATCCGCCGCCTTCTCATCGCCCCGGCCGATCAGCTTCGACGCGGCGATCGCCGCGCATTCGACGACGCGCACCATTTCCAGGACGAGGACGCGATCGAGAGGGTTCTTCTTGGCCATGAATGGGGGTCCGGATGCAATCGGGAGGAAAAGCTGGCTGTAGCGTTCGCCTCTACGGCGGACAACATGCTGCGGTCAGCGCGCGGCCTTTTTCAGCGCGAGGCCGACGACGGCCTCGACCTCGGCGCCATCACCCAGTTCGGCGATGGCGGCATCGACCACCTTTGCCGCGGCGGCTGGTTTGAAACCGAGATTGGCAAGCGCGGAACGGGCGTCGGCGGCAAGACTACCCGCCGCTGCGGGTGCCGGCGTATGACCGCCACCGCCGCGCGCAACGGCCTTGTCCGCAAGCTCGGTAACGACGCGCTGAGCGAGTTTCGGACCGACGCCCGGCGTTCGTGCCACCATTGCCTTGTCGCCCGCACCGATGGCGGCCTCCAAGTCGACCGTGCCGAGTGTCGAGAGGATCGCGAGAGCGACGCGCGCACCGACACCCTGCACATTGGTCAGCAGGCGGAACCAGCCCTGCTCGTCGGCGCTCGCAAAGCCATAGAGCAGAAAGGCATCTTCCCGTACGACCGTCTCGATCAGCAGCGAGACTATGTCGCCATGGGTCAGGCTCGCGATGGTCGCGGTCGATGCGCTCACCAGATAGCCGACGCCGCCGACGTCGATGATCGCGGTGTCCGCCGTCAGCGTGTCCACGCGGCCGGTAAGCTTGGCGATCATGCCTGCATGACCATCCTGTTCATCGACGCCATGCCGGCATGGGCGATGGCGACGGCGAGCGCATCGGCGGCGTCGTAGCTGTCCGGCGCGGCACCGGGCAGCAATCGCTCGACCATGTCCTGGACCTGGCGCTTTTCCGCCTTCCCGGTGCCGACCACGGCTTTCTTGACGAGGCGCGGCGCATATTCGGTCACGCCGAGTCCGCCCGCGCCGAGCGCCGCCAGTACCGCGCCCCGCGCCTGACCCAGCTTTAGCGTCGATTGCGGGTTCTGGTTGGAGAACACCTCCTCGATCGCCGCTTCGTCAGGCGCGGTCTCGGCAATGACCTTTCGCACCGCCTCGAACAGGGCCGCCAGCCGCGCGGGCATCGGCATCGACGCAGGAACTTTGACGGTGCCGTTCGCGACGTGCCTCAGCCGGCTGCCGTCCGCATGGATGGCGCCCCAGCCGGTGGCGGTCAGGCTGGGGTCGATACCGAGGATCAGCATGAGCCCATGGTTCCTCGGCGCCGGAAAGACGGCGTATCGAAGCGCGTGCGCCCGCTCACCCTTCGATCTTCGCCATCACCTCGTCGGAAATATCGTAATTGCCGTAGACCGTTTGCACATCGTCATCATCGTCGAGCGCGTCGATGAGCTTGAACAGCGTCTGTGCCGGGCTTTCGTCCAGTTCGACCGTTTCCATCGGTTTCCAGTAGAGTTTCGCCCCCTTGGGTTCGCCAAGGATGTCCTCCAGCGCCTTCGCAACTTCGTGCAGGGCGTTCGCCTCCGTATAGATCTCATGCTCGTCGCCGGACGAATCGACGTCGTCCGCGCCCGCTTCCAGTGCCGCTTCGAACACCTTGTCGTCGGCCAGATCGTCCTTCGCATATGTGACGAGCCCGACGTGTTCGAACCCGTGCGTCACCGTTCCCGGACCGCCGACATTGCCGCCGTTTCTTGAAAAGATCGTCCGGACGTTCGTGTTGGTGCGGTTCCGGTTGTCGGTCAGGGTTTCGACGATCAGCGCGACGCCGCCCGGGCCGAAGCCTTCATAGCGGATTTCCTCGTAATTCTCTTCGTCGCCGCCCGTCGCCTTGTCGATCGCGCGCTGTATGTTGTCCTTCGGCATGGACTGCGACTTTGCCGCCTGCACGGCCGCACGCAGGCGCGGATTCATGTCCGGGTCGGGCATGCCCATCTTCGCCGCGACTGTGATCTCGCGGCTAAGTTTCGAAAACATGGCCGAGCGCTTTTTGTCCTGCGCGCCCTTCCGGTGCATGATGTTCTTGAATTTGCTGTGGCCTGCCATCGGTCTCTCATGCGCATGTGGTTTATGCCGTCGTCTAGCGTCAGGCGGCGGTCTCCCGCAACCGCAGCACATGATGGCAGGCCGCGAGTGCGAGGCCGCAGCCGAACAGGAATTCGCCCGCATCCAGATAGGCGCGCACATGCGCGTAAAGGACCGCCCAGCCCGTAAAGCCCGTGAAGGTCAGCGGAACGAGCAGTGCCAGCCCCTTGAACGTGACGTGGCACAGGAAGATCGCGCCGGCGAAGGCGGGCCAGACGCCCGTCATGCCCGTCCACCAGCCGCGATCGAGTGCAGCCAGCCTTGCGGTCGCGCTGCCGGCGTAAAGCGGCAGCAGCCGTACGGTCACCAGCGCTGCGGTCACCCCCGCCACCATCATGCCCGCTCGTGCTGCCGCGCTGGCGACGCGCATGTCGAGCGTGACCAGCCAGCTATGCATGCCGGTCCTCAGGATCGTCTCGACCGCACCGATCGCCAGTGCGACGAGCGCGAAGGTCAGAAGATGGACGCTGAGCGCGGCGGGCCTGGTCTTCAGGTCCATCGCGCGGAGGAAAATATACGGCATCCACCAGAGGATGAGGAGCGCGAATGTCAGGGACAGGGCGACGGTCATGCCGCTGCCGAAGGTTCCTGCCGGCACGAACGGCAGCATGGCCTTGCCGGAATAGGCGATGATCACGAGCAGCCAGTAGCGCGGGCCGAGACGGCGAATGAGCCTGGCGGCTTCGCCAAGCCAGGCGAGTGCCGTCCTTGGCTGGTCCGATCTGCCGTGCGGCAACGCCGCGTCCACGGCTACAGCCGGACGGCGGTTCCCGATGCCGACACCATCAGCATGGAACCCGTCTCGCCGATCACTTCATAGTCGAGATCGATGCCGACGACGGCGTCGGCGCCCAGTTTCGCCGCTTCGGCTTCCAGATCACCGAGCGCTTCGTTGCGGGCATCGCGCAGCACGCCCTCATAACTGCCCGCCCGGCCGCCGACGACATCGCGGATCGAGGAGAAGAAATCCTTGAACATGTTCGCGCCGAGGATCGCCTCGCCGGTGACGATGCCGAGATAGTCGCGTGCCGGGCGCCCCTCGACGGTCGGCGTCGTGGTCAGGATCATGTCATGTCTCCTACGGCCTGTCCCAGCATTACCGTACACAGGTGCGCGCGATAGTCGGCGCTGGCATGGATGTCCGAAGACATCGACGCGGCGTCGGGCGGCGCGACGGCGGCGATGTCGCCGCCATCCGCCAGAACCGCCTCCGCATCGTGCCAGCGAAAGACGCCGTCACCGCCGGCGCCCGTAACCGTTACGCGATAGCCGTCCGCCAACTTCGCGACAAAGACACCGGCGAGCGCATAGCGCGAGGCGGGATGGCGGAACTTGGCATAGGCCGCACGCTCCGGGACGCGAAAGCCGACACGAACGATCAACTCGCCCTCGTCCAGTGCGGTAAAGAACATGCCCTGAAAGAAGTCCGCCGCCTCGTGTCGCCTGCGGTCGGTCTCGATGATGGCATCAAGGCCGAGTGCAGCCGCGGGATAGTCCGCGGCGGGATCGTTATTGGCAAGTGCACCGCCCAGCGTGCCGCGATTTCTGACCTGCGGGTCACCGATCAGCCGCGCCATGTCTTTTAGCGCGGGGATCGCGTTCGCATCCGCTGCGACATCGGCATGACGCACCATCGCGCCGACCCACAGCCGGTCGCCCTCGACCGTCATGTCGCGAAGGTCGGGGATGGTGGAGAGGTCGATCAGTCCATCGGGATCGCGCAACCGCGCCTTCATCGCCGGCACCAGCGTATGACCGCCCGCCAGATAGGCGACATCGTCGCCGCGCACGGTGGCGGCGACGGCATCGGCGACGGTGTCGGGCCGCGTCAGTACGGTCACGATGCCGTCTCGGCCGCGACCGTCCCGGGGGCACCCTCGCGGATGGCCTTGACGATGTTCACATAGCCGGTGCAGCGGCACAGATTGCCTTCCAGCTCATGCGCGACGACGGCTTCGGAAACGTCGGCGCCGTGCCGCTTGGCGATGCCGATACCGGCAATCACCATGCCGGGCGTGCAAAAGCCGCATTGGAGGCCGTGCGCCTCCTTGAACGCCGCCTGCATCGGATGCAGTTCATCCCCCGTTGCCAACCCCTCGATGGTCGTCACCGCGCGACCCTCGACCTGCGCAAGCAGGAGCGTGCAGCTCTTCACCGGTTCGCCATCCAGTAGGATATTGCACGCGCCGCACTGGCTGGTGTCGCAGCCGATATGTGTTCCCGTCAGATGCAGCTCGTCGCGTAGGATATCGACGAAGAGCGCGCTCGGATCGACGTCCACCGACGTCTTGGTGCCGTTCAGGAGGAAGCTCGTCATGCGACCGGCTCTAGCCCAGACGACCTTGAGCGGCAACGCGCAAAGAAAAAGGCGTCCGCTTAATGCACCTACGGATCATCCCTATTTGACAGGATGCCGTCCTATGCGGGTCGCTTAGGAACCACGAGACACTGGCTGCCGCCGCTAGCAATTAGTTGCCCGTCTTCGGACCAGGCTCTTGCCGTTCCCGAAAGCAGACTGTCGCCGATAACGTCAGCTCGTGCTTCAATCAGCTGCCATGGGCTGCTTGGTACCGCACTGTGGAACCAGACGCACAAGTCCAACGAAGGCGCCACATAGGGCGGCGTGCCTGCAATGCTGCGAACATGTGCAGGCCAGATATGTGTATCGATGCCGATGAGTGCCCGGGCCGCATCAAGAAACGGATCGTCAGTTGCCGTCCATTCTTTAATACGCAACCAGCGTTCAGTTCTGCCGCCCCTCGGATCGGTATCGTCCACGGCCCGAAAATCGACTTGGCGACCGTCGATGACTTTCCAGAAATCAGCGACGTCGTGGCCGTGACGGCGAAATAAATCGTCGACAGGCTGTAACGTATCCGGCGGCGGTACATCTGGCATGACGGGTGCTGTTGCGACCGGCGTGCCGGCTCGCGCCGTCGTCCAAACCTGCGCGAACAGGAAGGGCCGGCCTTCCTGCTGGAGTTGGACATGGTGGCAAGCAGTGCCGCCACTTTTTATTGGGATTACATCGATAGATACTGGTCCAGCATTGCCACGAGCAACATATTGGCATGTAAATGTCACTGGCCTGTGACCGGCTGGTACCATTGCCCCGACAGCGCGAAGCGCGATGGCAGCTACATAGCCGCTGATCGGTCCCCAGATCGACCATGCGTTGTCTATAATACTGGAAAGCTCACCGTCAGTATCGGCAACTCGTGTTGCCTCCGCCAAATTCGCCATGGCTGTACCTTTGACTGTTTGGCCGGTCGCAACAAACCATCAGGACGGTTTCTCGGCTTGCTTTTCTCACTAAGAACAAACTGAAATAAAGGTTTTTTACAGTGCTAACCAGTCGGTGAATCAAGAACAAGTGTTCTAACACGGGCGACGCGCGAATATACGCGTATTCAAACGCGCAAAGAAAAGGCGATCCGTCCGGGGCCGTGGACGGATCGCCTCTGTCTTGTAGGGCGGGCGACGGTTCCGGGGCCGTGGTACCGCCGCCCTTGGTATTCCCGAACCCACCCGGCGGGCAGCCGGTAATCGGGTCCGTTATGTTTATCTTCAGCGAACCGGGGCCGTGGCCGCTGCCGATGCCAAACTGGTCTGCAGGCGGCGTGCCAAGTTTTGAGAATGCCGGAAATACGTGGGTTTTGCGGTTTGGTGCCCGCACTCGCGTTTCATTCCGGAACAGATGCTTTGCGTGTCCTGTCCGATAATGAGACAGGCCGGAACGATCGTCCAGGCGTTAACCGGAAAGTGGCAGGTCTGCCGTCGCCGCGGCGCGGCGGAAGCGCGCGATAATCTCGTCGACATCGTCCAGCGAATGTTCGGCGCAGAGCGAGCAGCGCAGAAGATGCAGGCCGGGCGTCGCCTGCGGCGGCACCATATTGACGTAGACGCCCTCCTCGATCAGCGCGGTCCACATCCTGGCGCTCGTTTCCTGATCCGGCATGTTGACGGCGATAATCGCGCTCTCGGCGGTCTCGGTTCCCAATGTGAAGCCGGCCGCGCGCAGCCCCGAGTGCATGCGCCGGGACGCGGCCCACAAATGCGCGCGCTTGTCCCTGGCGTGCATCAGCTTGCGGATGGAGGCGGCCGAGCAGGCGACGACGGCGGGCGGCAGGCTGGCCGTATAGACATAGGGCCGCGATACGAAGCGCAGCACGTCGAACTTCGGATGATTGGAAACGATGAAGCCGCCGACGGTGCCGACGGATTTGGAGAAGGTACCGACGACGAAATCGACGTCGGCTTCGACACCGGCCGCCTCGAACACGCCGCGGCCGTTTTCGCCGAAGAAGCCCATGGCATGCGCCTCGTCCACGGCGACCATGGCGCCGGCGGCCTTGGCGACCGCGACCATCTCGGCGAGGGGCGCGACGTCGCCGACCATCGAATAGACGCCCTCCAGGACGACGAGCTTGCCCGCACCCTCCGGAACCCGGCGCAGGCGCTTTTCAAGGTCGGCGACGTCGTTGTGGCGGAAGCGCACGATGTCGGCATTGCCCATCGCGCAACCGTCGTAGATTGAGGCGTGGCTGTCGGCGTCGAGGATGATGTAGTCGCCGCGGCCCGCGAGCGCCGACATCAGGCCCAGATTGGCCTGATAACCGGTCGAGAAGACCATTGCGTGGTCCATCTGGTAAAAATCACGCAGCGCCGCTTCGCACTCGGCATGGCCCTGATAGGTGCCGTTCAGGACGCGGCTGCCCGTCGTTCCCGCGCCGAATTCATCGAGCGCGCGCTTGCCCGCCGCGACGACATCGGGATCGAAGGTCATGCCCATATAATTATAGGTGCCGACCAGCATGATCTCGCGATTGCCGACGATGGCACGCGTCGGCGACAGGATCTTGTCCATCTTCAGATGAAACGGGTCGCGCAGGCCCGACGCCATCAGACCCTCATACTGGTCGATCAGCGGCTGGAACTTGTCGAACAGGTCGGCCGGTGCGGGTGCCTCTTCGGGAAGGGGAGCGGTTGCCATCAGGCGCTCTTTATCTTCGCGACGGCGCCGGCACGTCGCCGATGGTTTCGAGATCGGGCAGCATGTTGACCGGCAGGATGATGTCATATTCGTCCTCGATCTCCGCGACGAGGTCCATGACGGTCAGGCTGTCGAGCTCCAGATCGTTGGCGAAACTCGTCGTCGCATCGAGCGCGATGCCCTTCTTGTTGAAGGGTTCGATGATCTCGATGAGGCGCGGCAATATGCCGGTCGTGATATCGGTCGTGCCTGGGGGCGTGTCAGTCATGGCATGATCCTTACGGCGTCGATGCCGCGCCTGCCAAGCGATTGTGGCAAACGGGCGGCAGTATGTCCGATCCTCCTTCTGACTCCAGGGCGCGACCTAGAGGAGGCCTTCGGCTCGGTACCAGTCGGCTGTGCGGCGGATGCCCTCCTCCGGCAGGACTTCCGGGTGCCATATGTCGAGCGCGCGGAGGGGCGCCGCATCCGCCATCCAGTCGGGATGCGCGATATAGGCAGCCCGGTCATGGCTTAGAACCGGCAGCTTGCGTGCCAGCCGTGCGCGCAGCGTGTCCAGCCGCGCGCCGAGCCGCAGCGCCGCGACCGGCAGGCCCACCGTGCGGACCTTCCGGCCAAGCGCGTCGCCGATCCGCGTCGCCATGTCGCGATGGTCGAGGCCGCCCGTTCCGTCTTCGATCTCGAAAATGCCGCCGACACCGGCATTGCTGGTTGCCAGCGCCAGCAACGCGGCCGCGAGATCGGTGACGTAGATCAGCGAAAAGCGCCCCGAGCCGGGCGCGATTCCGAACCCCCGTTTTGCCAGACGGTAAAGTCCGAGCATTTCGGTCTCTCCCGGCCCGTAGACAGCCGGCGGCCGCACGATGGTCCAGTCGAGTGGCGAGCCCTGGACGAGTTCATCCGCGCGCGCTTTCGAGGCGCCATATTGCGACAGCCCGGGCTCGCGCGCACTCAGCGACGAGACGTGCACGAAGCGCCGCGCCATGGCGAGTTCCGCCGCTGCCAGCATGGCGCGCGTACCCTCGACATTGCCGCGCACGAAGCCGGCCGGGCTAGCCGCATTGACGACACCGGCGACATGAATGACGGCATCGGCGCCGGTGCACAGACTGGCGAGTGCCTGGTGATCGGACAGGTCGCCCGCGATCCAGTCGAGGCCCGCACGCTCGGACTGCGGTCGGCGCGTGAGCGCGCGGACCCGGTGCCCCTTTTCAAGCGCGAGCTCGATCAGATGTCCGCCGACGAAGCCGGTTCCGCCGGTGATCGCGATGATGGTCATGTGGGCTCTTTTGCGATCGTGGGTGGCCACCCAAAGAAATGGAATTGCCCGGGGTTGAAAGACGATATTTTAAACAAACACGCGAAGACGAGGGGAGCACAAAATTAAAGAGCAAC
>JBCCAC010000119.1:0-7206 GCA_039815015.1 Pseudomonadota bacterium
ATTTTTGGGGGCCAGTTGCGTCGCCTCCAGAAGATCCGCGCGCGCCAGATCGATCTTGTTGAGGTCGGTCCGCGACCGGGCGCGATCGATCAGTATGTCGGCGCGATCGCGCGGCTCGACGCCCGAATCGCGCCGGGCGGCGGCCACCAGCGCGCGGTCGAAATAACCTTCCGCGCCCGCGGCATTGTCGGCAAGCAGCGCGGCGTTGCCGGCCTGCGCATAAAGCGCGGCGGTAAAGGGATCGCCACTCGATTCCGAAATGCGTCCGGCTTCGGCAAAAGTTTCCGCCGCCGTACCGGGCATGTCGCCATAAAGCTCGGCCAGACCCAGGCAGTGGCGCGCCGGAAGGCCGCCATCCTGCAGGATCCACTGGCGCGCGAGCTTGGCGACGGCCTCCGGTTCGGCCGAAGCGCGACGCACGCAGTCATTATAGGCATCGCTCGCCGTCGGTTCCGCTGCCGCCGCGGAAGGCACAGGCGCCGGCGCCGACGATGCGGGCGGCCCTTCGACAGGCGGCAATTCTGCCGTGGTTCCGACGGGGGCGGGCGGCGCCTGCAGGGCGGCGGCGGTCAGAAGAACGAGAAGCATCATGACGGTGGCGTCTCCACAAGATCGGCGACGGTTCCGATCAACAGGTCGATGTCCGCCGGTCGTGACAGGCGGTGGTCACCGTCCTTGATCAGATGTACGTGAACGTCCGCCGAACGCAGCCGTGCCGCCAGCTCGACGGAAATGCGGAACGGCACGTCGATATCCGCCTGTCCGTGCAACAGGCGCACCGGCGCATCGATCGCGATGTCCCCGCCCAGCAGGCGATTGGCCTCGCCGGACCGCCAGAAGGCCGCCGTGGTGATGTAGGGCTCGTCGGAATAGGCCGACGGCTCCGACAGCGTCTCGCCGCGCGCCAGCCGGCGCCGTTCGCCATCGCCGAAGCCCCAGCCCGTAAAATCGGGCGCCGCGGCGATCCCGACCAGTCCCGCGATCCGGTCCGGACGGGCAAGCGCCGCCAGCAGCATCAGCCAGCCACCCATCGACGATCCGACCAGAATGACGGGGTCATCGGTCGCGCGGTCGATCATATGGACCGTATCGGCCAGCCAATCGTCGAGCGTCTGATCCGCAAACGCACCCGCGCTTTCGCCGCATCCGCCATAATCGAAGCGCAGCATGGCGCGCCCCGCATCCACGGCCCAGCCGTCGAGCGCCGTCGCCTTGCCGCCCTGCATGTCCGACATATAGCCCGGCAGAAACAGGATCGTCGGGCCATCGCCGGCGCGGCGGCGAACGGCCAGACGGCGCCCGTCGCGTTCGGTATATTCCAGGTCCATGTCCGTCATGCCGGCGGGAATGGCAGATCGACGCCGCCTCTGTCGAGCGGCGCGTCACGCAACGCCCGCTCGCCCGCGCTTCATTTGCGCATCATGCGCGCATCATTTGCAGAGGGCCTGCACCGTCTCCCACTCCGCAGCGGTCATCGCGGGCGCATAGTCGCGATCCTCATCGACCGCCGCGGCGAACCGGTCGGCGCGCCCTTCGGACGCCGGATGCGTGGAGACGAAGCTCGCCATCGTCGCCATGTCGCCCATCATGTCCTCCTCATCCGCCTGCAGCCCGCGGAAAAAGGCGGCGGTGGGGGCGGGCGAGATATCGGCATCGTCCAGCATGGCGATCGCCGCCGCGTCCGCTTCACGCTCCGCGCTGCGGCTGAAGCTGAGCGAGGTCAGGTCATTGATGCTCGTCCCCGCACTGCCGCCGACGGTTGTCAGGATCAGGCTGAAGCCGAGCTCGCGGATCATCGCCGCCATGACGTGCCGTTCTTGATAATGTGCGATCTCATGCGCCAGGACGCCAGCAAGTTCGTCCGGCCCCTCGGCATTCTGGATCAGACCGTCGAAGACCAGGATGCGCCCGCCCGGCAGCGTCACGGCGTTCACCATGTCGAACCCGACGACGCCCAGATCGATGGGCGTATCCGGCGCCAGCCGCGTCGCGAGCGCATTCAGCGCCGCCAGACCTTCGGCACGCGACGCGGCGGCGTCGTCCACGCCGCAAAGGTCGACGCCTTTCATATCGGCGAACAGCGCGTCGCCGAGCGCGCGTTCCGTCTCGACCGGCACCAGCGGCGCCAGCCAGCCGGGCGCGAGCCAGAACAGCGCGATCACCGCGGCCGAGATCGCGCCGGCGACGGCCAGGAATTTCGGCAGGCCGATACGGTCGATGGTGCTGCCGTAAATCTCGAATTCGGGCAGCCGGGCTTCGACGAGAGCATCGTCGATCTCGGTCAGGCCGAGGCGCCAGCCCTCGACATCGTCGAGCGCATAGACTTCCGCGTCGCGGCGTTTCTCGACGGGCCGGAGCAGCTCGGGTTCGACGAGCTGCGGCTCCAGTCCTTCGGCGAAAATGGCGAGCCGCGCGCCCCGCACCTCGACGGTCACGCTGCGCCGCGCCGCCGTGACGCCGTCATAGTGCCAGCCGCTGACGGCCATCTCAGATCGCCCCGATATCGAAGGCGTCGGCCAGACCCTCGGCGTCCGTCCGCATACGCGTTTCCGACTGGCGGATCAGGTCGATGTCGAGCGTCCCGCGCGCCTCCAGATGGCACACGAAAAACGCCCAGTTGCGATAGCCGATGAAGAGGTAACCGAAGCCCAGCGTCACGAGAACGAGGAGCGCGTGGCCGAGATAGAGTTTGATCCAGTCCCATGTCGACGCGGTGAACGTGAAATCGAGGTTCATCCAGCTCATCTCACCGACCATCTCGCGCACATATTTGGCGTAATAGGTCACGAACAGGACGGGAAGCGTCAGGTAGAGGACGAACACGCCGATCAGGACCGAGACGGCAGCCACCGCACCGCTATCGGCGTCCTCACCGATCATGCCGCCTAGAACAGCGCCGAACGTCATTGCGAAAAGCGCGATCATGATCCCGACGAAAGCGACGTAAATCAGGAACCAGCGGGCGAAGAGGCCTTTCGGAATAGGGCCTTCGCCGACGCCGATGGGGGCGTCACCGAAACTCATGGCGCCGAAACGGGCGCGCCACAGCGTCGCCATCGCCCAGGGCTGCAAGAGGCCGGCGGTCAGGCCAACGAAGATCGTCGAAACGAGCGCCTGGCCGCCATAGCCCCAGCCACCCTGGTCGCTGCCGCCACGAACGCCGTGCCAGCGCGTTCGACTGATCCGGTAGCGAATGGCCCGGAAGCGGGCGACGCCGATCATGTAGAAGAAGCCGATGTAAACGATCAGACTCAGGACACCTGCCAACAGCCCATATCCGCGCGCAATCATCGCCGGCAGTCCGAACTGAACGATCAGGCCGAGCGGGATAAATACCGCCATGACGATCAGAAACCCGACGAACATTTCCCGCCCGGTGCCGGTCCATTCCAGCCGGTCGTCGACGAACACGGTCTCGCCCCAGAGATAACGCCGCTCCCGCGCCTTCGCCCAGAACCGGTAGAATCCCAGCGTAACAATGGTCAGCAGCAGGTTCGTCGCGACGATCGGCAGAAACTCTTGCCAGCGGCCACGAAAGGCAAAGCCATCATATTCCGGCGCTGTCGCGGGGGCGCGGCGGTCCGTTAGATCGTCCATGTTACGCCGCACTCCCCCGTTCCACCCGCCCATCCGTCCTGTCTGCTTCCGCCACCGGAAGCAAGACGAGCGGTGGCATGCCGATGCCACCGGCATGGACCTACAGACAAACCCTAACGATCCTGTAACGACCCCAGCCCTGTAACGACCCCTGCCCTGTAACAATCCCAGTCCGGTCCTGCCTCGACGTCCCGAGCTCTTCCCGCAGGTCGCACCTTCTTGTCCGCTCCCCTGCCCTGCGCCATATGCGCCGCCATGACCCAGATGTTCACGATCCGCCTGCCCGATGACAGTGTGCGCGAAGTGCCCGCCGGCGAGACGCCGGCCGATGTCGCCGCCGCGATCGGGCCGGGCCTTGCCAAGGCCGCGCTCGCCGCGCGCGTCGATCATGGCGATGGGGGGGAGGTGCGCGATCTCAACCGCCCGTTCGAAGGCGACGCCGATCTTGCGCTCATCACGAAACGCGACGAGGCCGAAGCGCTGGAGCTGGTGCGGCACGATTACGCCCATGTGCTGGCGGAGGCCGTGCAGTCGCTCTTTCCGGGCACGCAGATCACCTTCGGCCCGGCGACCGGCGACGGCTTCTATTATGATTTCGCGCCCACCGAGGCCCGCGGCCCGTTCACCGAGGACGACCTCCCGGCGATCGAGGAGGAAATGCGCCGCATCATCAAGGCGGACAAGCCCCTGGTGCGCGAGGAATGGACGCGGCAACAGCTGATCGACTGGTTCGAGGCGGAGGGCGAGACCTTCAAGGCGGAATGGGCGAAGGAGCTGCCCGAGGGCGAGGCGCTCAGCATCTATCGTTCCGGGGACGACTGGCTCGATCTCTGCCGCGGCCCCCATCTCGCCTCGACCGGCAAACTCGATCCGACCGCGTTCAAGCTGATGAAGGTCGCCGGCGCCTATTGGCGCGGCGACCAGAACAAGGCCCAGCTCAGCCGCATCTACGGCACCGGCTGGCTCGACAAGAAGCAGCTGAAGGCGCACCTCCTGCGGCTGGAGGAGGCGGCGAAGCGCGACCACCGCAAGCTCGGCCGCGAAATGGACCTCTTCCATCTGCAGGAGGAGGCGCACGGCTCCGTCTTCTGGCACCCCAAGGGCTACGTCATCTGGCGCGAGCTCGAAGCCTATATGCGCCGCAAGATGGACGCCGCCGGCTATCGCGAGATCAAGACCCCGCAGCTGATGGACGCGCGCCAGTGGGAACGCTCCGGCCATTGGGGCAAGTATCGCGAGAACATGTTCGTCTCGCCCGACGAGGTCCCGAATACCGAAGATGACGGCCCGGTCATCTCGGGCGACGCGGACTGGATGGCTCTGAAGCCGATGAACTGCCCGGCGCACGTCCTCGTCTTCAATCAGGGCATCAAATCCTATCGCGACCTGCCGTTGCGCCTCGGCGAGATGGGCTGCTGCCATCGGAACGAGCCGCACGGCGCGCTGCACGGCCTGATGCGCGTCAGACAGTTCACGCAGGACGACGCGCACATCTTCTGCACCGAGGATCAGGTGGTCGACGAGGTGCGCGCCTTCTGCCGCCTGATCGACGAGGTCTATGGCGATTTCGGCTTCACCTATCAGGTGAAGCTGGCGCTGCGCCCCGAACAGCGCTTCGGCAGCGACGAAATGTGGGACAAGGCCGAGCAGGAACTGCGCGACGCCGTCCACGCCGCCGGCATGGCGACCGACGAATATGGCTGGGAGGAGCTGCCCGGCGAAGGCGCCTTCTACGCGCCGAAGCTGGAATGGCACCTGACCGACGCGATCGGCCGCACCTGGCAGGTCGGCACGATACAGGGCGACCGCGTACTCCCCGAACGGCTGGACGCGAGCGATGTGGGAGAGGACGGCGAGAAGCATCGCCCGGTCATGCTGCACCGCGCGATCTTCGGCACCTACGAACGCTTCATCGGCGTCCTCATAGAGCATTACGCCGGCCGCATGCCCGTCTGGCTGGCCCCCGTGCAGGCCGTCGTCGCGACCATCGTCTCCGATGCCGACGATTATGCGAAGGAGGTCGCCGCCCAGTTCTCGGCCGCAGGCATCCGGGTGGAAACCGACCTTCGCAACGAAAAGATCAATTACAAGGTCCGCGAACATTCGCTGGCAAAGGTCCCGTACCTCCTCGTGGTGGGCAAGCGCGAGGCCGAGGAGGGTACGATCGCTGTGCGGAGGCTGGGCGAAAAGGAGCAGCAGGTCCTGAAACTGGCGGACATCGCCGAAAGACTGGAGGCGGAGGCGAAAGCCCCGGATATGACATGAAACATATGATGAGCGTTCCCCTTGCTGTCGTTGCGGCCGCGCTTCTTGCGTCCGGAACTGCGGCGCAGCACACTGGCCATCATGACACCCAGGCCGAGGCGATGGGTGCCGAGACGACCACCGACGAGCCGCAGGGCGCGCGCGCCGAATTCGAGGCGGCCAACCGGAAAATGCACGCCGCGATGACAGTGGTCGACGAGGACGCCGACATCGCCTTCATCCGCGGCATGATTCCGCACCATGAAGGCGCAGTCGAGATGGCGGAAATCCTGCTCAGGTACGGCAAGGATCCCGAAACGCGCGCGCTGGCCACGGAAATCATCGCGGCGCAGGAGCGCGAAATCGCGATGATGCGGCGCTGGCTTGCGGATCGCGGCCTGGATGCGTCGGTTCCAGCGGCCGATATCGATGCGGACGACGGCGCACACGAGGGGCATCATTAGAGCATTTTGAGCCGGATCGGGATCGATCCGGCGGCTCGAAAATGCGACCGATCCACAACATAGAGCGTCCTGCGTGACTCGCAGAGCACGAAGGACGCTCTAGCACCTCTTTCCGTTTCCGTTCGCCGCGCCTACATTGACGTGGATTCGCAGATTTGACGATAACCATCAGGAGACCAGAACATCCGACCGCCTCTTAACCGGCGTGGGCCGACCCCGCCGCCTTTCCAGGGACCGCGCTACAACGAGTTCATTCAGGAACCCAAGGTGCGGGTCATCGACGATGACGGCGAGAATCTGGGCGTTCTGTTTACCGAAGAGGCGATCGAGCAGGCGAAGGCCGCCGGTCTCGACCTCGTCGTCGTCAGCCCGAATGCCGAGCCGCCGGTCGCGAAGTTCCTCGACGTCGGCAAGTTCAAGTTCGAGGCGCAGAAAAAGGCGAACGCGGCAAAAAAGAAGCAGAAGCGTCAGGAAATCAAAGAGATCAAGATGCGGCCGAACATCGACGATCATGATTACGACGTGAAGATGAAGAAGGTTTACCAGTTCATCGAGGATGGCGACAAGGTGAAGATCACCCTGCGCTTCCGCGGCCGCGAAATGGCACACCAGGAGCTCGGCATGCAGCTTCTGAAACGCGTGCAGGACGACACGGCCGAAGGCGCGAAGGTGGAGGCCTATCCCCGGCTGGAAGGCCGCCAGATGCTGATGGTCATCTCTCCGAAGGCGAAGGGCCAGGCCTGATCCGGGCCGTTCGACAAGCTCAGGATGATCGGGTTGTAAGTACGATCTCTAAACCGCTCATCCTGAGCCTGTCGAAGGATCGAAGGATCCCCCCAATGCCAGCTCGCCGACACGCGACGATTACGCCGACGGCCAAAACCTCTCAATTACACAGTAA
>JBCCAC010000311.1:0-3325 GCA_039815015.1 Pseudomonadota bacterium
GCGGGGCAGACGGTCGCGGATCATGAACGACGCAGCCAAAATCCGGCACGGGCGATCTACTGACAGGGCAAGTCTTCCTGCCTGTGTATCCTGACAGGTCAGATGTGTCAGAAAATTTTACACTCAGCCAAAACCAGAAGCCGTTCCGGTCTCGCAATGGCGCGGCTTTCTGCCGGTTTGTCTATTTGGCTCACTAATTGCATAGGAGGGATTCAGAACGTAATCATGTCCAGGGGGACACCGCATCATGAAATTCGGTATCGCACTTCTTTCCGCCGCGACGGCGCTCGCTTTCGCGGCTCCGGCCACGGCCGGCGTCGGCTACAATCTCGGCGACGCTGCCAATCAGTGCAACGGCAATGGCCATGGCCTGTGGACGAACGACTACCGCCCGGGCAGCGGCGCTGGCTGCCGCCAGTTTTTCTCCGTCGAAAGCGGCACATTCGTCGTCAATGACAATGGCACCGGCGCAATCCAGGCGTTTCTCATCAACCCGGCCGGCGTCAACGCCACCATCGACATCTCGCTCGGTGGCTTTACCGAGACCCTGCCCGATGGCAGCATCTACAAGCGCGAGGGCGGCCCCGGCTACAATGCCGTGACCGACGATCCCGACATCGACTTCTTCACGGAAGCCGAGGGCACGATCACGGTCGGCGGCATGGTCTTCACCATCGACGCCACCGACCCGTTCCGCGGCGACACGCTGTTCCAGTTCGGCGGCGATGACGGCATCGGCGCGAACGCAAAGAACGACGAACTCGGCCTGTCGTCCTGGCTGAACATCGTCGGCCGCAACAAGCACTGGGATCTTAACTTCGACCTGGTGGGTCAGCCCTTCTTCATCGACGTCCCCGCCCCCGGCGCGGCGCTGCTGTTCGGCATCGGCGGACTGATGCTGGCCGGCGCGCGCCGGAAACGCGCTGCATAATAGCAGTTCTTTTCGTCAAACAGGAATGGGCCGGTATCCGTCGGGATGCCGGCCCTTCATGTCCTGATAGAAGCGGTGCGCAACGGTCATGTCGGCGTCGTAGTCGCCCGTCGGGTGAATGACAGGGCCGAGACCGGCGCGGCGGCGGCCATAATCCATATAGCCGCAGACGATGGGTACCTCCGCCGCCATGGCGATGCGGTAGAAACCGCTGCGCCAGCGGTCGACCGCACGC
Organism: Pseudomonadota bacterium; assembly: GCA_039815015.1. Classification (GTDB taxonomy): domain Bacteria; phylum Pseudomonadota; class Alphaproteobacteria; order Sphingomonadales; family Sphingomonadaceae; genus Pacificimonas. Next base: position 1,167 of record JBCCAC010000311.1, read on the forward strand.
CGCGTGCCTTCGGCGGCGATGGTGAGGACGAATTCGTCGCGGCGGGCGAATTCGTCCGTCATCTGATTGACCATGTCGCCGGCGGCGGCGCGGTCGACGGGCACGCCGCCCATCTGCCGCATGAAGCGTCCGAAAGGTGGGCGGAACAGCGACACTTTGGCCATGAAGTGAATGCGGACCCCCAGCTGGTCCGTCAGCGCCATGACGTTCGGGAAATCCCAGTTGCTGGTGTGCGGCACGGCAATGAGGACGCAGCGGGGCGGCAGCGGCGCATCCTGCGTCACGGTCCAGCCGCCGCGCCGCCAATGGTACCGCATCCACATCCGAACGAGGCGCGCCGCGATCCCGGGAGGTCTCGAACCGGGGCGCCCCTCAGTCAGGGGAGTTCGTCCAGGATGGTCCGCCTGACAAGGTCATATCGCTCCCAGGGCAGGAAGTGCCCCTGGTCCGGCAGGCGGACCGTTTCGAGATCGGCATTCACGAACTCGCGTTCGGCATAGTCGGCATTGCCCTCCGGCACCAGCCGGTCCGCCTGCCCCTGAATGACGATGACACGGTTCGTCAGGCCGGCGAGGCGCGGCGTCTGCGCGGCGAGTTCCGGCGCCAGCGGCAGAATCTCGTCATTCGCGGTCTCGAGCGCGCCGGGAACGAGCGGCCGCATCCAGTCCTGCGTGGCAAGGCGCTGATACCAGGTCACGACCTCCAGATCGGGATCGATGGACGGTGCGAGGAGGATGAGCGTCCCGACGAGATCGGGCCGGTCGAGCGCCAGTTGTACGGCAACGGGACCGCCGAGGGAGTGGCCGACGACGATCCAGCCGCCGTTCGCGCCGGCATCCGTCCCGGCATGTGTCCCCGCGTGTGTTTGCGCCGCCTCGGCGATCAGTGCGGCCTGCACCGCCATCGACGGCTCCGCACCGCCCGCCGCCGAACCGCCGAATCCCGGCCGGTCGACGGCGATCATGCGCGCCGCGGCCCGAAGGTCGGGATCCTCCAGATACTGCGCCCAGGCTTCCCAGCTGCCGGGCGAGCCGTGAATGAAGAGGACCGCCGGCTTGTCGACAGGGCCGGCGGTGGCGAGCCGGATGGTCCGGGCACGGCCGGCCATCTCGCCCATGTCATGCCGGTGCGTCTCGATGGGCATCGCGCCGCTCGGCCCGGGGATGTCGGGCCCCTGCTGCGCCAGCCAGGCGAATCCGCCCGTGACGAGCGCCCCTGCCCCGCCCAGGAGCAGCCAGCGCCGCGGCCACGCCACCGGCGCGTCAGCCCTTCGCGTTCGACGCCAGCCAGTCCAGCGGACCGGCGGGACAGGAGATATCGTAGGGATCCTCGTCCTTGCCCTCGTCATTGATGCCCGGCTCCTCGAACCAGGCGACGATCCGGCCGTCCCTGACGACCATGGCATAGCGCCAGGACCGGTCGCCGAACCCCAGATGATTCTTGTTGATGAGCATGCCCATGCGGCGCGTGAAGTCGCCCGAGCCGTCGGGCAGCATCTGAATCTTCTCGACGCCCAGATGCTTCGCCCACTGGTACATGACGAAGGCGTCGTTGACGCTGATGCAGTAGACTTCGTCCGCACCGGCCGCCGTCAGATTGTTATATTCGCGTTCATAGGCCGGGGTCTGTTCGCTGGTGCAGGTCGGCGTGAAGGCACCCGGCAGGCTGAAGACGACGGCGGTCTGGCCGCGAAAGAGATCGCCGGTCGCGACGTCCTGCCAGCGAAAGGGATTGTCGCCGCCTATGCTTTCATCCCGCACGCGGGTCTTCAGGATGACGTCTGGTACGTTCCGACCGATCACGATGCGGCTCTCCTCGAACACATGATGCAATGCGAGCGCCTATAACAGCGGATGGTGCGCACCGAACGGGCATCGACGGAATCCGCAAATCGGCGACGTGAGCGCAACCGGCGCGGCCTTCAGACGCCGAGGCCGGCCTCGGCCATCAACTCGCCCATTTTCTTGCGGACGCCGAAGAAGCCGGCCTTCGCATGCGGCCATACCGCCCGGTCGAGCGGCCCCAGCAGCCGGACGCAGTCCGCGTGCGCGGCATGTGCGTTGAGATCGTCGCGAATGACGTCGCGCAGCCAGCCCTGGCCGAGATAGGGGACGACCAGCGTGCCGTCGGGCCAAAGGTCCGCGAGTGGGGTTCCCTCC
>JBCCAC010000070.1:0-9114 GCA_039815015.1 Pseudomonadota bacterium
GCCAGAAGGCGAAGGCGAGAATGCAGACGAGAAGCGGGACCTGAGCGGTGAAGAGGATCGCCGGCATCGTCAGCCATTTCTCGACATAGCGGGTATCGATAAGCAGCGTCGCGACGCTGACCGCGCCGATGGCGGCAAGCGTGATCCAGAACGCGCGCCAGGCGAGACGCTTCGCATGATCCTGCGCGCGGCCCTCCACCTTGTAGATCAGGAAGGTCGCGCCGAGGAGCGCGTAGCCTGCGACGACGCTAAGGCCCGTCAGCACGCTGAACGGCGTCAGCCAGTCCCACCAGCCGCCGGCATAGGCGCGGCCTTCGATATCGATCCCGGTCAGGAGCGCGCCGAGAATGATGCCCTGTGACATCGCCGCGACCAGCGAGCCGCCTGTGAACGCGGCGTCCCAGAAGGCGCGGTGCCCCGGGTCGCGCCAGCGATATTCGAAGGCGACACCGCGAAAGACGAGCCCCAGCAGCATGGCGATGACGGGTGGATAGAGCGCCGGCAGGATGACGGCGTAGGCGAGGGGGAACGCTGCGAACAGGCCGCCGCCGCCCAGGACCAGCCAGGTCTCGTTCCCGTCCCAGACGGGCGCGATGGCGTTCATCGCCTGATCGCGCTCCTCGCCGACGTCGAAGACGGGAAAGAGGATGCCGATGCCGAGGTCGAAGCCGTCCATGACGACATAGGCGAAGACTGCCCCGGCGATGATGAACGCCCAGATGGTCGTAAGATCCTGGCTGACGAGAAGGTCGTTCATTGCGCAGGCGTCCCTTCCGGCGGCGCGGCGCGACCGTCGTCGACCGCCTTCCCCTCCGCCGGACCGGGCGTGATGCCGGCCGAACGGATGGGCGCACGCTGCGGATCCTCCTCATGGCTGTGCGGCGTCTGCGCCATCAGCTTGGCGATGTACCAGACGCCGATGCCGAAAACGAAGAAGTAGACGATGACGAAGGCCATCAGCGACGCACCGACGGCAGGTGCGGCGAGCGGCGATGCGCTGTCGGCGGTCAGCATCTCGCCCCAGATCGTATAGGGCTGGCGGCCGACCTCCGTCGTGATCCAGCCGGCGAGGACGGCGATGAAGCCGGACGGTCCCATCAGAATGGCGGCGCGGTGCAGAAGCGGCCAGTCGTAAAGCGACTTGCGAAGCCGCGCGTAGAGGCTCCACAGGCCGATCCCCAGCATGGCGAAGCCGAGGCCCACCATGATGCGGAACGACCAGAACAACATGCCAACGGGCGGCTCCTCGTCGTCCGGAATGGTATCGAGACCATCCAGCGGCGCATCGGGGTCGTGCTTCAGGATCAGCGACGACGCCTTCGGAATCTCGACGGCGTAATCGACCGTCTTCGTCTCGCTGTTGGGAATTCCGAACAGGATCAGCGGCGCGCCGTCCGGATGCGATTCGAAATGCCCCTCCATCGCCATGACCTTCTGCGGCTGGTGCTCCAGCGTATTGAGGCCATGAACGTCGCCCGCGACGATCTGAATCGGCGCGACGAGGGTCGCCATCCACATCGCCATCGAGAACATCTTGCGCGCATGGACGTTCGCGCGGTCCTTCAGGAGGTGCCACGCGCCGACCGCACCGACGACGAAGGCCGTCGTCAGATAGGCCGCCGTCACCGTATGGAACAGGCGATAGGGGAAGCTCGGGTTGAAGATGATCTCCACCCAGGGCGCGGCAGGGACGTACTGCCCGACATCGTTGATTTCGAACCCGACGGGCGTGTGCATCCAGCTGTTGACGCTGAGGATCCAGAAGGCGCTGACGAAGGTACCGATCGCGACCATCAGCGTGGCCAGATAGTGCAGTTTCGGCCCGACGCGGTTCATGCCGAACAGCATGACGCCCAGAAATCCGGCCTCCAGGAAGAATGCCGTCAGCACTTCGTAAGCCATCAGCGGCCCCAGAATCGGCCCGGTGCGGTCGGAAAAGACCGACCAGTTGGTGCCGAACTGGTACGACATGACGATGCCGGAAACGACGCCCATCGCGAACGTGACCGCAAAGATCTTCAGCCAGTATTTGAACAGGTCGAGATAGAGCGTTTTCCGCGTCTTCAGCCACAGCCCCTCCAGCACGGCGAGGTAGGATGCGAGGCCGATCGAGAAGGCCGGAAAGATGAAGTGGAAGCTGACCGTGAAGGCGAACTGGATCCGCGCGAGGATCAGGGCGTCGGCATTGTCGAACATTGAGGCTGTCTCCGTTCGCCGTCGATGTTCCCTCTTCCCGGTCGCCGAGATAGCCCGGCCGGGATCGTTTGCCAATGCGGCAGTTTCGCGCCCTTTCGCTTGCCGATCCGGCCTGTCGCCGCCATGGTCGCGCGCACGTCAGGGGAACGCCGCATGATCACCATCCACCACCTCAACAATTCGCGCTCGCAGCGCATCGTCTGGCTGCTGGAAGAGATCGGCGATCCTTATGAGATCGTCCATCATACGCGCGACGAGGCGACGAACCTCGCGCCGCCGTCGCTGACCGCGCTGCACCCGCTCGGCAAATCACCGATGATCGTCGACAATGACGTGTCAGACGGCCGCCTGATTACCGAATCCGGCGCCATCGTCGAATATCTCGCGCGCAAATTCGCGCCGCAGCTGGTACCGGCGGCGGATAGCGACGCGCACATCACGCATCTGGAGCTGATGCACTTCGCCGAAGGATCGGCGATGCTGCCGGTGCTCCTCAGGCTATACACCAGCCGTCTCGGCGACGCGGCGGCGCCGCTCGCCCCGCGGATCGACGAGCAGCTGGCGGCGCATTTCGATCATATGGAGCGTATGCTGCGCCCGTCGGGACATTATGTTCTCGACGATCTCAGCGCCGCCGACATCATGCTCAGTTTTCCGGCCGAAATCGCCCGCGCGCAGGGCTTTACGGCCGACCGGCCGAAGCTCGGCGACTTCGTCGACATGGTGCACGCCCGGCCGGCATGGCAGCGCGCGATCGACAAGACCGCACCCTATAATTTCGCGTAGACCTCGAAAAGGAAGAGCACGGCATGGCGATCAATATCGGTGGCAAGGCGGACCTGAACGAATTCGCGGCTCAGGCAGGGGCCGCCGCGTTGAAGCTCGGTGCCAAGACGGCGGCGCTTTACAATGACAGCGGGAAGCCCGTGACCTTCAAATGCTACAATGGCAGCGACCTCGTCTGCAAAATCGCGTTCACGAAGCCGCTGATCGCATCCGGCTATTCCGGCGAAATTTCAGCCGGCGGCGCGCATTTCAAGGTGCATCCGGACGGCAATCGCAGCCATGAATTTCTGGTGAAGCCCAGGACGGCATATATCTACGAAGGCCCCGGAAAGGTGACCGAAGTCAAATAGCGAGCTGAGTGACGCACGCGGGCGGTGCGACGATCGCAGCCATGCACCGCGCCACCATCCTCTTCATCAGTCCCAGGTCGCAACGGGCGGCAGGCTCATCAGGATGGCTTCGATATTGCCGCCGGTCTTCAAGCCGAACAGCGTGCCGCGGTCGTAGACCAGATTGAATTCGGTGTAGAGCCCGCGATAGGCGAGCTGCGCCGCGCGGTCGGCATCGGTCCAGCCTTCCTCCATCCGCCGTTCGATGAGCGGCGGATAGGCGGCAAGGAAGGTTTCGCCGACGTCTCGGGTAAAGGCGAAATCGGCGTCCCATCCGCCCTTCTCCTCGCCCGATGACAGCCGGTCGTAAAAGATGCCGCCGACGCCCCGCGCGCGGTTCCGGTGCTTCACGAAGAAATATTCGTCGCACCATTTCCGGTAGGCCGGGCCGTCCGCGACGCCGTGGCGCGCGCAGACGGCCTGGAATGCGGCGTGCCAATCGGCCGTGTCTTCGTCGCGCGGCAGCGGCGGGTTCAGATCGGCGCCGCCGCCGAACCAGTCCTGCGTCGTCACCAGATAGCGCGTGTTCATGTGAACGGCGGGCACATGCGGGCTGACCATATGCGCGACGAGACTGATGCCGGTGGCGAAGAAGCGCGGGTCGGTCTCGGCGCCGGGAATGGTCTTGGCGAATTCCGGTTCGAACGTGCCCTCCACCGTGGAGATGTTGACGCCTACCTTTTCGAACAGACGGCCCTTCATCACCGACATGGTGCCGCCGCCGCCCGGTGCGCCGGACGGATCGGCGCGTTCCCAGGACCGCCGTTCGAAGCGGCCGGCCGCGCCGTCCATATGGCCGGCGGCATCCTCCAGCCGTTCGAATTCGGCACATATGCGGTCGCGCAGCGTGCGGAACCAGTCGGCGGCGGCGGTTTTGCGGTCTTGGGCGATGGCGGGGCTTGAAGCGATATCGGTCATGTGGTGCGCCCTAGCGCGCCAACCGACCCGCGCCAAATTGCCCGTTGCACCGCCCCCCTCCCGACGTCTATTCAGCAAAAAGTAATGATAGTCGTTCTTTAGAACGATACGATTTCGTAGACGACACGCAACGTCCTGCAGGGCGGCAGATTTAAGAGACGAGACGATCATGGCAAGCGTACCCGATACGCCCGAACCCAGTATGGCGACCGCAACCGGTCACGTCGAAGGTGACGAAGTCCGTCGCCGCGATTTCATCTTTGTGGCGACCGGTGCCTTCGTCGGTGTCGGTGCGGTCGCCGCGGTCTGGCCGTTCGTCGATCAGATGAACCCCAGTGCCGACGTTCTTGCGCTCGCCTCCGTCGCCGTCGATCTCGCGCCCATCGCCGAGGGTCAGGGGATTAAGGTATCCTGGCGCGGCAAGCCGGTCTTCATCCGTCATCTGACGGCGGCCGAGATCGCCGAGGCCGAAGCGGTCGACGCCTCGACATTGCGCGATCCGCAGAGTTTTAAGGAGCGGACGATCGAGGGGCATCGCCAGTATCTGATCCAGGTCGGCGTCTGCACCCATCTCGGCTGCATTCCGTCCGGCACCGCAGCTGGCGAGGTCAAGGGCGATTTCGGCGGCTATTTCTGCCCCTGCCACGGCTCGCACTATGACAATGCCGGCCGCATCCGGAAGGGACCGGCACCGACCAATCTCGTCGTGCCCGACCTTGAATTCCTGTCCGATACGTCTGTGAGGATTGGCTGATGTCTTTCGCCTGGAGCAAGCCCTACGAACCCACATCCGCGCTCGGCCAGTGGATGGACTCGCGTCTGCCGCTCCCGCGCCTCGTCTACGGCGCCGTCGGCGGCGGTTACGAGGTTCCGAAGAACATCAACTATTTCTATAATTTCGGCGTACTGGCGGGCCTCGCTCTCGTCATCCAGATCGTGACCGGTATCGTCCTTGCCATGCATTATGCGGCCGATACGACGGTCGCCTTCGCCTCGACCGAGCACATCATGCGCAACGTCAATTACGGCTGGCTGATGCGCTACATGCACGCGAACGGTGCCAGCTTCTTCTTCATCGTCGTCTATGTGCACATCTGGCGCGGGCTCTATTACGGATCCTACAAGGCGCCGCGCGAACTGGTCTGGATGCTGGGCATCGTCATCTTCCTCCTGATGATGGCGACGGCGTTCATGGGCTACGTCCTCCCCTGGGGGCAGATGAGCTTCTGGGGCGCGACCGTCATCACCAACCTCTTCTCCGCCATTCCGCTCGTCGGCGATGCGCTGGTGACGTTCCTGATCGGCGGATTCGCCGTCGACAATGCGACGCTCAACCGGTTCTTCAGCCTGCACTTCCTGCTGCCGTTCGTCATCGCCGGTACGGTGGTTCTGAAGATCTGGGCGCTGCATCTGCCCGGATCGAACAATCCGACCGGTGTCGAGGTGAAGGGGCCGCAGGACACCATTCCCTTCCACCCCTATTTCACCTCGAAGGATCTGTTCGGCATCGGCGTCTATCTGATCGCCTTCTCGATCTTCATGTTCTTCCTGCCGAACTTCCTCGGCCACCCGGACAATTATATCGAGGCGAATGCGCTCGCGACGCCGGAACACATCGTGCCGGAATGGTATTTCTGGCCGTTCTACGCGATCCTGCGTGCCTTCACCTTCGACTTCATCCTGCCGGCGAAGCTGTGGGGCGTCCTTGCGATGTTCGCGTCGATCCTCCTTCTCTTCTTCCTGCCCTGGCTCGACGCCTCGCCGGTGAAGTCGCTGCGCTATCGTCCGATGCTCAGAAAGTGGACCTATGCCTGGCTGGTGTCGTTCCTGGTCCTTTCCTGGTGCGGCGGCGCGCTGGCGGAACAGCCCTACATCATCATCTCGCAGATCTGCACGATCTGGTATTTCGCGCACTTCCTGATCATCATCCCGCTGGTGTCACGCCTTGAAACGCCGCTGCCGCTGCCTGCGTCGATTTCGGAGGCGGTCCTGAAAGGCAAAGCCACGACGGGCGCGCCGGCCGGGATCGAGGATACGGGCCGCGGCGCGGCGCCGACCGGACCGGTCGCCCAGCCCGCCGAATAAGCCTGCCGAATAAACCTGCCAAAGCACGGCACGAAACGAACGTCTGACAGGAACGCCAAATGGTCCGCATCATCGCCATCTTCACCGGGCTTATCTTCATCTTCGTCCTCGTGCTCGGCGCCGTCACCGGCCTTATCGACGCCGCGGGCGCGGAAGAAAGCGCGTCCGACAAGATCAAGCATGAGTGCCACAAACACGCGAAAGACGTCAACTGGTACTGGGAAGGCAATCTCGGCCTTGGCGTTCTGGGCGGATTCGACCGGCCGCAGCTGCAGCGCGGCATGCAGGTCTATCGCGAGGTCTGCTCGTCCTGCCACGGGCTGGAGCAGGTCGCGTTCCGCAACTTCACCGAGCTGGGGTTCACGCCGGAGGAGGTGAAGGTCATCGCCAATGAATGGCCGATCCCCGTCGCCTCCATCAATCCCGACACCGGCGAGGCGGATACCCGCCCGGCCGAACCCGCGGACCGCGTTCCGTCCCCTTATCCGAACGATGTCGCGGCGCGGGCGGCGAACAACAATGCCATGCCGCCCGACATGTCGCTGCTCGCCAAATCGCGGCCCGGCGGCGCGGATTATCTCTACTCCCTCATCACCGGCTATGAGGAACTGCCCGCGGATTTCCCGGAAGAAGCCGTTCAGGAAGGCCTGAACTACAATCCCTATTTCCACTCATTGTGGATCGCCATGCCGCCGCTTCTTTCCGACGGCATCATTCAATATGCCGAGGGTCAGCCGGAAGCGACGGTCGATCAGATGGGACAGGACGTCGCCGCGTTCCTGACCTGGGCTGCCGAACCCAAGATGGAAGAGCGTAAACAGGCCGGCATCGGCGTGATCGTCTTCCTGCTGATCGCGACCAGCCTCGCCTATCTGTCCTATCGCCGGGTGTGGGCGGACGTAAAAGGCCACTGACGGACAATCGCGCGCCCGGTATGGCGGCTCTGGGCATTATCGGCGGTAGCGGGCTCTACGATCTCGATACGCTGACGGACCGGACGTGGCAGACCGTCACGACGCCCTGGGGCGACCCGTCCGATGAACTCCTGTTCGGCCGGATCGGTGAGACGGACCTCGTTTTCCTGCCCCGGCACGGGCGTGGCCACCGGCTCTTGCCGCACGAGATCAATTATCGCGCGAACATCGCCGCGCTGAAGATCGCCGGCTGTACCGAAATCGTGTCCGTCGCCGCCTGCGGTTCCTTCAAGGAGGCCTTGCCGCCGGGACATTTCGTGCTGATCGACCAGATCGTCGACCGCACCCGCACGCGGGAACGGACGTTCTTCGGCGAGGGCATCGCCGCTCATGTCGCGCTCGCCGATCCGGTCTGCGCGCGGCTACGCGGGCGCATCGCAGCGCTCAATATGGGCGCAGGCGTGACCGATGGCGGCACCTATCTCGCCATGGAAGGCCCGCAATTCTCGACGCGCGCGGAATCGCGGCTCTACGCCAGCGCCGGACTGGACGTCGTCGGCATGACCGCCATGCCGGAGGCGGCGCTCGCGCGTGAGGCGGAGCTCTGCTACGCCGCCATCGCGATGGTGACCGATTTCGACAGCTGGCGCGATGACGAGACCGGCGCCGAGACCGCCGACATCCTCGCCGTCATGAACGCCAATGTCGGCCACGCCCGGCAAATGATCGCGACCCTGGCGGGCGCGGGCACGGACCGGACCGGTGCATGTCCATATGGCTGCGACCGGTCCCTCGACCACGCCATCATCACGCCGCGGGAGGCCTGGCCGCACATGGCGGCGGAACGTCTTGAAACCATTGCCGGGCGCGTCATGTCATGAATATCGATCTGAAATCGCTGATCCGGACGATCCCGGACTATCCGCGCACCGGCATCCGCTTCAGGGACATCTCCACGCTTCTGACCGATGCCGCCGGGTTCGCCGACGCGATCGAGCGCATGGCCTCCCTCGCGCCGGCGGACATCGATCTCGTCGCGGGGATCGAGGCGCGCGGCTTTCTGTTTGCCGGCGCCATCGCGCCGCGCATCGGGGCCGGTGTGCTCATGGTCCGCAAGGCCGGCAAACTGCCCGGCCCGGCACGCGGCGTCGATTACGCGCTGGAATATGGCGAGGACCGGGTCGAGATTCATGACGGTGCCGTCACGCCCGGCATGCGCGTGCTTCTCGTCGACGATCTGATCGCGACGGGCGGCACAGCGCTCGCCGCGACGCGCCTGATCGAGGAAAGCGGCGCAACCTGCGTATCGGCCTCGTTCCTCGTGGATCTTCCCGATTTGGGCGGCGCGACACGGCTGCGCGACAGCGGCCTGGACGTGCACACGCTCGTATCATTCGAAGGCGAATAGGCGCGGACTGAGGCGACGGGCAGCCGTCGGCTCGTCCGGCCCGTCCTTCCGCTATTCCCGATCGCGCGTGCTGGGGGTGAAGCGACCCGTCACCCGGCCCGGCTGACCGGTCTCGGCATTGACGGCCGCATCGAACGTCGACCGGCCGCTCGCCAGATCGATCATCAGCCGCTCGCCGCGCAGAACGTCGGTACCGCGTTCCAGGACCACACCACCCAGCATGGTGATCTGCGCACTGTCGACATCATAGATCGCCCGTGCGGAGCGGGCGTTTTCAGCGGGCGTGGCGATCCTGACATCGCCGTCGGCATCCAGGCGGTCGACCTGAACATCGCCGCCGACAGTGTCGTAGAAGACCCGGACACGGGACGCATCGAGGTCGAGATTGCCCTGTTTCACGGCGACATTGCCCGTCGCA
>JBCCAC010000189.1:0-5252 GCA_039815015.1 Pseudomonadota bacterium
GCATCGACACCGCCGCGCTGCCGGACGAGCTGAAGGTCGATCATGCGATCTTCGCGCGCGGCATAGACGACGGCATCGCGTCCGGCGGCTTCGCGCAGGATCGCTACATCCTCTTCACCAACCGGGGCGGCTGGCACATCTGGGCGGCAAGCCTGGCCGAGCAGGGGCCGTTCTTCACGGCCGCGGACTACGACAGCTATATCGGCCGCCTGAACGCTTATGCCGCCGAAAACGCCCACGGTATCGCGCGCACGAAAAAGGCGATCGCCCGCGGCCTGACGCAGCCATGCGTGCCGATGGAAACTTTCGGGGCGACGATCACCGCCCGCTATGCCGACAGTGCCGAGGAATCGTCCTTCTGGGCGCCGTTCGAAGACCAGCCGGACGCGATTTCGGACGCGGACTGGGCCCGGCTGAAGGACGAGGCGAAGACGGCGATCGAATCTTCGGTCCTGCCCGCCTACCGCGAATTCGGCGATTTCTACGCCAGCGAATATGCGCCGCGCTGCCGCGAAACGGTCGGGATTTCCGATACGCCGGGCGGACGCGAATATTACGACTATCGCGTCAAAAGCTTCACGACGACGGACATGACGGCGGACGAAGTGCACGATCTCGGCCTTGCCGAGGTCGCGCGCATTCGTGCGGAGATGGCGGAGATCGCCGAAACGGCGGGGTATGACAGCCGCGAGGCCTATATCGAGCACCTGCGCACCGATCCGCAATATTATCCCAAGACCGCGGACGAGCTGATGGACGTCACGCGGGCGCTCGCGAAGAAGATCGATGCGTGGATGCCGCGCCTGTTCGGCACGCTGCCACGTCTGCCCTATGGCGTCGAACCCATTCCGGCCGACCGGGCGGAAGGCAATACGACGGCCTATTACGAGCCCGGCGCGCTCGCGATCGGCAAACCCGGCATCTACCGTGTCAACATGACCGCGCTCGATCAGCGCCCCTTATGGGAAGTGCCGCCGCTGACCGTTCACGAAGCGGTGCCGGGCCATCACCAGCAGATCGCGCTGCAGCAGGAACTCGACCTGCACCCGGCGCGCCGGTTCGGCAGCCGGTTCACGGCCTTTGTCGAGGGCTGGGGTCTTTATTCGGAGCGGCTCGGCATCGAAATGGGGATCTACGATACACCGGCGAAGGAAATCGGTCGGCTGAGCTACGAAATGTGGCGCGCCGCGCGGCTGGTCGTCGATACCGGTATTCATGCGAAGGGGTGGACGAAGGCGCGCGCCGTCGCGTTCATGACCGAGAACACCGCGCTTTCGGCTGCGAACATCGATGCCGAGGTCAACCGCTACATCACCTGGCCCGGTCAGGCGCTTGCCTACAAGATCGGCGAACTGCGCATCCGGGCCTTGCGCGAACGGGCCGAGGAGGCGCTGGGGTCCGGGTTCGATCTGCGCGCCTTCCACGACGCCGTCTTGGAAAACGGCGCGGTGCCGCTCGACGTGCTCGAGACGCATATCGACCGCTGGATCGCGGATCAGAAGACCGATGGGAGCGAATCCGCCTAGGACGGCGTTCTTCCCGCATGAGCATTTTGGACGCCTTCCGTTCGGGCAAAGGAACGGATTTCGAGGTCGAGAAGACAGAGGCGGAGTGGCGGGCCGAACTGACGCCGGAACAGTTCGCCGTCCTCCGCAAGGAAGCGACCGAACGGCCGGGCACGTCGCCGCTGAACGCGGAAAAGCGTGACGGCGTTTTCCAGTGTGCCGGCTGCGGCGCGCCGGTCTTCCCCGCCGCGACGAAATATGAAAGCGGCACCGGCTGGCCGAGCTTCTATGCGCCGATCGAGGGCGGCGTCGAAACCAGGACCGACTTCAAGATGGTCGTGCCGCGGACAGAGGTGCACTGCGCGAACTGCGGCGGGCATCTGGGCCATGTCTTCGACGACGGTCCGGCGCCGACCGGCAAGCGCTACTGCATGAACGGCGTCGCCATGGACTTCACGCCGGCGGAACACGGATCCGAAACGAACTGACAAAGTGACGCAGCCGGGAACGGGGGCGACGCGCCCTCGTTATCCTTCCAACCTGCTTCCCTCATTACCCCCCCACCCGAGCGGCAGGTGAATGAAAGAGACGGGCCGCCCGGACGCTTATCCCCCCCCCCCCAAGCCTCCGCGCGGCCCGTTCCATTTTCTAAGGCATGGCCGTGATCGGAGTCCGCAAATGACGGACGGTCTTTTTATATATTCCTGTCTCCCCAGCACGCCCGCCTTGGGCTAGGGCGGGCGCGAAGAGGCGATGGCCCCGGGGGGAGAATGTCCACAATGACCGAACGTTATGATCTGGCGATCATAGGTGCCGGGTCCGGCGGCCTGACCATTTGCGGCGGCGCCGCGCCGCTCGGCCTCAAGACGATCCTGTTCGAGGCCGCGGACATGGGCGGCGATTGTCTGAACGTCGGCTGCGTGCCGTCCAAGTCCATCATCGCCGCCGCCCACGCCGCCCATGTCGCGCGCAGCTCGGCTCCCTTTGGCGTGACCGCGACGCCCGACGTCGATTTCGGGCGGGCCATGGCCCATGTGCATGAGGTCATCGCCGGCATCGCGCCGCACGATTCGCAGGAGCGTTTCGAGGGGCTGGGCGCGACCGTCGTCCGGGCCCGGGCGCGCCTCACCGGCAAGCGGACGATCGAGGCGGGCGGCGAGACCTATCGCGCCAAGCGCATCGTCATCGCGACCGGCTCGCGACCCAGGATCCCGAACATCCCCGGCCTTGAGAACGTGCCCTATGTGACGAACGAGACGGTGTGGGGCCTGACCGAACGGCCGGCGCATCTCCTCATTCTGGGCGGCGGCAATATCGGCTGCGAGCTGGCGCAGGCCTTTCGCCGGCTCGGATCGAAGGTCACCATCGTCGAGCGCGGCCGCCTGCTCGGCAAGGACGACCCGGAACTGGTCGACATCGTCGAACGGGCGCTGGCCCGCGAAGGCATCGCCATTCATCAGAACAGCACGCCCGCGGAAATTCGCCGCGACGGCGACGGCATCGCCATTGATCTGGAACGCGGCGATACCATCACCGGCACGCATCTCCTCGTCGCTGCCGGCCGGGTCCGCAATACGGACGATCTGGGGCTGGATGCGGCCAGGGTGAAGCTGAACGGCGACGCCATCGTCGTCGACGACCGGCTGCGGACCGCGAACAAGCGCATCTTCGCCGTCGGCGATTGCCGTGAGGGACCGCTGTTTACGCACGCGGCGGGTCATGATGGCGGCATCGTCGTCCGCAACGTCGTCTTTCGCATGCGCGCCAAAAAGGATTATTCGGCGATGCCCTGGGCGACGTTCACCGACCCCGAGCTCGCCAATGTCGGCCTGACCGAGGCCATGGCGCGCGATAAGGGACTGAAGAAGATCGAGACCTTCACCGCGCCCATGTCGGGGAACGACCGCGCCAAGGCGGAACGGGCGACCGACGGCATGATCAAGGTCGTGCTGTCCCAGGGCAAGATCGTCGGCTGCAGCATTGCCGGCATCCACGCGGGCGAACTGATCCAGCCCTGGATCCTCGCTATCCAGCACGGTCTGAAGGCGACGCAGATGACGGGCTATATCGCGCCCTATCCGACGCTTGGGGAGCTCAACAAGGCGGGCGCCAATCAGATCTTCTACGACAAGCTGTTCTCGCCGATGGTGAAGCGGCTGGTCAAAGTGCTGTCCTGGCTGCCCTGATCGGCTACCCGACTGGCCGCCCCCGATCAGGCGACGTTCATGCCCACGCCTTCACTATCGACCGTCACATCGCTTCGGGATCATTGACTATGCGTTCACTCCTCCTCGGCCTTGCCCTTCTTGCAACGCCCGCTACGGCAGAGCCCCTGCGTGACGCGGTGACGGCGGACGCCCCCTATCTTCTCGATCTCTACAAACATCTGCACGCCAATCCGGAGCTCTCCAATCAGGAGGTCGAGACCGCCAAGCGCATGGCTGCCGAGCTGGAGACGGCCGGGTTCGAAGTCACCGAAGGCGTCGGCGGCACCGGTGTCGTCGGCATCATGAAGAACGGCGACGGCCCGGCGGTCATGATCCGTGCCGATATGGACGGCCTTCCCGTCACCGAAGAGACGGGCCTTCCCTATGCCAGCAAGGTCTCGGCGATGCTGGCCGACGGCACGCGCACGGGCGTCATGCACGCCTGCGGTCACGACATTCATATGGCGAGCTGGGTCGGAACGGCGCGCCGTCTTGCCGATATGCGCGAACAATGGTCCGGCACGCTCGTGATGATCGCGCAACCGGCCGAAGAGGTCGGCGAAGGCGCGATGAAGATGCTGGAGGACGGCCTTTACGAGCGGTTCGGGACGCCCGACCACATCATCGCCCTGCACGACGCCGCCAGTCTGGAGGCCGGCAAGCTCGCCCTCGTGCCCGGTTTCGCCATGGCAAACGTCGATTCCGTCGATGTCATGGTGCATGGCGAGGGCGGACACGGCGCCTATCCGCACACGACGAAGGATCCCATCGTCGTCGCCGCCCGCATCGTCGAATCGCTGCAGACGCTGGTCTCGCGTGAGGCGGACCCGCAGGAGCCCGCCGTCGTCACCGTCGGGGCCTTCAACGCGGGCACCAAGCACAACATCATCCCGAACAGCGCGCATCTGCAGCTGACGGTGCGGTCCTATACCGACGAGATGCGCGAACATCTTCTTACCGGCATCAAGCGCATCGCCGAGGCGCAGGCGATGGCCGCCGCCATGCCGGACGAAATGATGCCGCAGGTCACCTGGGAACAGACCTATACGCCCGCGACCTACAACACGCCCGAGCAGACGGAGAATCTGGAAACGGTATTTCGCTCCCGGTTCGGCGACGAGCGGGTCATCCGCGCCAAGCCGGTCATGGGCGGCGAGGATTTCAGCCGCTACCACCGTGCCGACAATGACGTCGAATCGACATTGTTCTGGCTGGGCGCGGTCCCGGCCGAAGCGATCGAGGCGGTTGGCGGCGACATGACGAAACTGCCTTCGCTGCATTCGTCGAAATGGGCGCCCGATGCGGAAACGGCCGTCCCCGTCGGCACCGAAGCGATGACGGCCGCGGCGCTGTCGCTGTTTGCGGGGTAATCCTCCCCGGAACGGGGAGGGGGACCGCCGGTACGGCGGTGGAGGGGGCTGCCGACAAGCGAGATAACTATTCGCGGCAAAGACTCGCTCGGGGTTGGCTCCCGCAACATGCCCGCCCATCCGGGCCGCAGCGCGTAGCAACGCTCCGGTCTTGTGGCGGTGGACCCGCA
>JBCCAC010000349.1:0-2869 GCA_039815015.1 Pseudomonadota bacterium
CATCGCGCCCAGACAGGCGTGCGTCGCCGCCAGCGAATCGCCGATCGACAGCCCGATGCGGCTCGGCGGCGTCGAGGGATCGCCCGCCAGATAGCGCATACCGCCCATTGCCTCGCCGATGGAGCCATAACCGGCACGCATCGCATAGGGGCCGGTCTGCCCATATCCCGATACCCGGATCATGATCAGCGCGGAGTTCAGGGCATGGACGTCGTCCCAGCCGAGCGACCAGCGTTCCATCGTTCCGGGGCGAAAATTCTCAAGGAGAAAATCCGCCTTCGCGATCAGGCGACGGGCAATATTCTGCCCCTCTTTCGTCCTGAGATCGAGCGTGATGCACTTCTTGTTGCGCGCGATGACCGGCCACCAGACCGGCTTGCCCTGCCCCCAGCCACGCATCGGATCGCCGACGCCCGGCGCCTCGATCTTGATGACCTCCGCGCCATGGTCGGCCATCAGCTGACCGCAGAACGGCCCGGCGATCAGCTGCCCCGCCTCGATCAGCCGCAGCCCGTCGAGGGCACCCTGCACACTTGCCGCCATTCGCGGAAACTCCCATGATCCATTCTCATGACCGAGACAGCAAATCCGCCCCGCGACGTCCAGATCGTCGAAGTCGGCGCCCGCGACGGCCTTCAGAACGAGAAGGAAGTCATCGGAACCGACGACAAGGTGACGCTCATCACCCGCCTCCTCGACGCGGGCGTCCGCCGTATCGAGGTGGCGAGCTTCGTCCATCCGAAACGCGTACCGCAAATGGCCGATGCGGAGGCTGTCATCGCCGCGCTGCCCGACCGCGCCGACGTTTCCTATATCGGCCTTTGCCTCAACCGGCGCGGCGTTCACCGCGCCATCGCGGCAGGCGAGGGCAATAAACGCGGCGTCGACGAGGCGGGCTGCGTCCTCGTCGCCTCCGATACGTTCGGTCAAAAGAACCAGGGTCAGACCATCAGCGAGGGCATCGCCGAAAACCGCGCCATGATCCGTCTGGCGCAGGAACACGGCCTGAAGGCGCAGGTGACCATCTCCGCCGCATTCGGCTGCCCGTTCGAGGGGCCGGTGCCCGTCGAGACCGTCGTTCGCTGCTGCGCCGAGATGGCCGAAGCCGGCGCCGGGGAAATCGCGCTCGCGGATACGATCGGCGTCGCCGTTCCCGCCGACGTTCGCGCCCGCGTCGCCGCCGTCCGGGCCGAAATCGGTGACGACATTCCCCTCCGCGCACATTTTCACGATACGCGCGGCATGGGCATGGCGAACGCCTGGGCCGCCTATGAAGCCGGCGTCAACGTCCTCGATTCATCGCTGGGCGGCCTTGGCGGCTGCCCTTTCGCCCCGAACGCGACGGGCAACATCGCTACGGAAGACCTCGTCTACCTTCTCGAAACCAGTGGGGTCGGAACAGGCGTCGACCTGCAGGCCGCGATCGCCACCAACCACTGGTTCGAACCCGTCATCGGCAAGCCCCTGCCCAGCGTCGTCGCCAAAGCCGGCATTCCGACCGGGTGGCGTACCGACCGGGGCGCTCAGTAAGGCGAACCAGAGCAGCTACGAATTCGGGGGCGACATCTTTAGCGCCGCCCCCGAAATCATGTTCCACCAGAGCATTCCGAGTACGCAATAACCTGCGTCCGTCATCTTCGCCGCCGCGAAATGTCCGCCTAAAATGCCATCATCGGAACACAATACAATCGTCATCCCCGCGCAGGCGGGGATCTATAAGCCATGCACTTGGTAAATATGGCGCCGAGTGGATCCCCGCCTGCGCGGGGATGACGATCAGATTGATCCGCGCGAAACTCGAACCACGCCATTCGCCAGACGTCAGCCGACGATCTGGTCGTCCGTGAAGAACTGCGCGATTTCGATCTTCGCATTTTCGGCGCTGTCGGAGCCGTGGACGCTGTTGGCGTCGATCGATTCCGCGAATTCGGCGCGGATGGTGCCGGCGTCGGCATCGGCGGGGTTCGTCGCGCCCATGACTTCGCGGTTCTTGGCGATGGCATTCTCGCCTTCCAGCACCTGCACGACGACGGGGCCGGAGGTCATGAAGCTGACAAGGTCGCCGTAGAACGGGCGCTCCTTGTGGACTCCGTAGAATGTTTCCGCCTGATCCTTCGACAGTTTGACCCGGCGGCTGGCGACGACGCGTAGGCCGGCGTCTTCCAGTTTCTTGGTCACGGCGCCCGTCAGGTTGCGGCGGGTGGCGTCGGGTTTGATGATCGAGAAGGTGCGTTCCACGGCCATGGTGAAATCTCCGAAAAATTTATGGGAAAAGCATCTGGCGCGCCGTCTAGTGTGCAGTGCACAATGGCGCAACCGCCAGCGCTTCTCCTCAGCGCTTCTCCCAGCCGCGCTCGCCTTCGGCCCAGTAGACCGCCTCCACATCGTCGCGCGCGGACAGCGCCTTCCAGTGCCGCCGCGCCGCCGCCACCGCATCGTCGTCACCACCGTCGAACAGATAGAGGACCCGCGCGAAGCCGGCGTCCGCGCCCGGCAGCCGCCCTGCCATGGCGATGGCGAGATCGGCCGCATTCGCACCATCGAATCCATCCGCGATCAGGATGGGCTGGTTCGCATCGTCGTCGCCCCCGGCCCGGCCGTGCGGCAGGAAGCTGCCGGGATCGAATGCCCACAGCGCCTCGTCGACATCGTCCGCCGCCGGGCCGGCATGAACGAGGATCCTGTGTCCCGCCGCTACCGCCTTCGCGGCCAGGCGTGGCACGACGGCAAGCGGCGCGTTACGCGTGCAGTGGTAGAAGCCGACCTGCATCCCGCGCTATCCTTCGCTCTCCGGCCCCGAAAAAACTCTAGCTTTCCAGCTGGTCGCGCACGAACTGATCCAGCAGTCGCACACCAAAGCCGGTCGCGC
>JBCCAC010000163.1:0-6123 GCA_039815015.1 Pseudomonadota bacterium
GCGGTCACGTCCGCGTGTGCTCGACATCATCCGCGGCGAGCTCGGCGAAGTGAAAGAGGTGCCGGCGTCCGGGTGTTTCTCGCCTGGTGCCGGGGGCATGCCGCGCGCGCCGAGACGCGGTTTCCGCATGTTCATGCCGCCGACATTCCCGCCTCCGAAATGCTGGAGGATTTCTTCAATCCGATCGCCCGCGACGGCGCCGGCTTACTGGAGGTGCAACTCCGCCTCCAGGCCAGCCTGCACACCATCGCGCTCGGCAATCGCGAGGTCTTCGAAAAAGCGGCCGGCCGTCAGGCGGCGATGGCCCTGAAACGGGCACTTGCCGAACTCGACACGCCGCTCGAACAGTCAAGACTCCGCCGACGCGCGGACTGGAGCCTGCCGGATAAAGTCACCGGAAAGGCGGAATAGGCACAGGGCCGCCTACTCCCTAACCACGGCGTTGCACGGTCAGAACGGAAACAGCGCTTCGAAGATCTGCTGGCCGTAGCGGGCCTGCTGCACGTCGGTCAGCTGGCCTTCGCCGCCATAGACGATGCGCGCTTCGGCGATGTCGGTGTGCGGGATGCGGTTTTCGCGGGTGATGTCCTCGGGGCGGACGATGCCGGTGACGATCAGTTCGCGCTTCTCGAAATTGACCCGCACCTCCTGCCGGCCCTGAATGACGAGATTGCCGTTTGGGAGGACGCCGGTGACGATGGCGGCGAGTTCCAGATCGATGGTTTCGGCGCGGCGCGTCTGCCCGCGGCCCTCCGTCTGCGTGGTCGACCCGAAATCGACGAGGTCCGACGGATCGACGAGGCCGGGGAGCGCGCTCGCGAGTTCCGTTTCCAGACCGAAGAAGCTGGCGATCCCGGCATCCTCGCCGCTCGACCGTTCGCGCCGCGTGCGATTGTCGATGTCGGCGCGGTCGGCGATGTCGATCTCGACCGTCAGAATGTCGCCGACCTTGGCGGCGCGCTGATCGCGGAAAAAGGCGCGCGCGCCGGTCCGGAATAGCGATGTCGCCTGTTCCGGCGCCGGTGGTGTCGTTTCGGGCGTACGGAATTTGGTGCCGGCCTGACCCAGCGAGCCTTCGTAGGCAGGCGCGACGACCTCACCCACCGCGGAGACGTCGGGCGCCTTGCCGATGCGGCCGAGCTGACCGGTGCAGGCGCCGAGCGATATGGCGAGAAGAATGGCGACGAACGGCTTCATGCTGTGAATCCTCACTGGACGGAGACGCGGCCGGGGCCGGTCACGATGGCGGTGATGGGCGTGCGGCTCGTGGCCGACTGCACGCGGATGGTGTCGCCGGTCGCGCCGCCCGATAGCGCCCGGCCCGGCGCTGTGATTTCAAGCGCCCCGGCGGCAAGAACGAGCGTTACCTCCGCGCCGCGCTCGACGCTCAGCGGATCACGCACGTCGCTCGCCCTGAGCGGCCGGCCGGGAACGAGACGGCGCACCGCCTCCTTGCCGACGATATCGTCCATGCCGAGTGCGCCGGGGATCGCCTGCGGCAGCGTTTCGAAATCGGCCGCGGCGAGCAGCGTACCGCGCTCGACAGTCGCCACCGGCGTCGCCGACTGCGCGAGGGCAGGGGCGGTGAGAGGGGCGGTGAGGAGAACAGCCGATAGAACGAGGGCAAGGCGGCCGGCATGCCGAACGCCGCAATGGTCGGATCCGACGCCCGCGCCACCGGTCATCGGATCTGCCCCAGCGTCGTCATCATCTCGTCGGCGGTCTGGATGACGCGGCTGTTCATCTCATAGGCGCGCTGGGCGGTGATGAGGCTGGTGATCTCGGCCACCGGATTGACGTTGGAGGTTTCGAGAAACCCCTGCCGCAGCGTGCCGAAGCCCGGCTCGCCCGGGAGGCCGAAGATGGGAATGCCGGAGGCTTCCGTCTCCGCGACCAGATTGGCGCCGAGGGCGTTGAGGCCCGCCTCGTTCTGGAAACTGGCCAGCTCGATCTCGCCCACTTCGACGAGCTCGGTCTCGCCGGCGCGGCGCACCTGAATGGCGCCGGCTTCGGAAATGACGACCTCCAGAGCGTCCTCGGGAATCGTCGCGCCGGGGAGGACGCGATAGCCGTCCGGCGTCACCAGATCGCCTTCGGCCGACACCTGCAGCGAGCCGGCGCGCGTGAACGCATCCTCGCCCGTCGGCATCTCCACGCGCAGGAAGCCGCGGCCGTCGATGGCGAGATCGAAGCGGCCGCCGGTGGCATTGAGATTGCCCTGCTCGTTGATGCGGTAGACGCCCGCGGTTTCGACGCCGGTGCCGATCTGGATGCCGGTCGCGCGCCGCTGGCCGAACCCGCCCGTTTCCGCGCCGGGCCGGGCGACGGTCTGATAGAGAAGGTCCTGGAATTCCGCCCGGGCACGTTTGTAGCCGGTCGTATTCATATTGGCGATGTTGTTGGAAATGACCTCGACGTTCAGCTGCTGGGCGAGCATGCCGGTCGAGGCGATATCGAGTGAGCGCATCTGTTGAGGCCTCCTGCTATTGGGTCACGCGGCCGAGGCGTTCGACCGCCTGCGACCGGAGTTCGCTGATCTTGTCGTTGAGGCGCTGGCCGGACTGGTAGCTTCTGAGAATGTCGATCATGCGTGTCATTTCCGCGATGGGCTCGACGTTCGATCCTTCGATGAAGCCGGCGCGCAGGCGGGTGTTGGGGGCGTCGACCGGATCGGCCAGGCCGCGATAGAGACTGCCGCCCAGCCGTTCCGGCGCGGTGCCCGGACGGAACGTCCACAGCTCGATGCGGCCGGCAATGCCTTCGGGCGTCGTCACCGTGCCGTCGGGGCCGATGTCGATTTCCGTCTCGTCAGGTGCGAACAGGATGGGCGCACCGCCCTCGCCGCGTACGATATCGCCGGACGAGAGGGCGAGTTCGCCGGTCGGCAGAACCTGCAGATGTCCGGCCCGGGTATAGGCGGGGCGCCCGTCCGGCCCCTCGACCGCGAGCCAGCCGTCGCCGTCGATGGCGATATCGAGCGGCGAACCGGTCGGGATCATGCGCCCCGCCTTCCGATCGAAGGAGATGCCGAGGTCCATGATGTGCGCGGCGCGCGCCATACCGGGTGGCAGGTCGCCGGCGATGCGGGTCGCGTGCGTCCCGAACATGGTGTCCTCACGCCGGAACCCGGCCGTGTTCATATTGGCGATATTGTTGGCGACGACGTCCAGCCTGCGGCGCAGCGCGGCGGCATGAGACAAGGATATGGATGGCTGGATGTCCATCTGATGGCGGCCCTTCCTCCGGTACCCACCGCCTTCTGCGGGGGCAGCAGGACCGTCAGCAACGGCCGTGCCAGATCGTCCGGCCAGAGGGGGGCTGCCATGGCGCCCGGCACATCCTGCCGGGTGTTTAGCGCCGCATTAACCAATGGCGGCATAGCTTGCCGGTCACGGGGGCAATGCATGACGAACGAAGCCATGACCGGGGATGACTATGCCGCGCGCACGGCCGCATTGCCGCGCCGTGCGCTCAGCGGGCGTAACCTTACCTTTGCCCTGGTGCTATTGCTGGTCGCGGGTGCGGCGATCCTGGCCGTCATGCGGTTCGCGCCTGCCGGCGCATCGCCCGCCGCCGGTCCGCAATATGTCGAAGTCCCCGACATCATGGTGAACCTCGCCGGTGATAACGGGACCAGCAACTATCTGAAGGTTCGCGTGATGCTGGAGGTGCCGAGCGCCGCGGACGGTCGTGCGGTCGAGGCTCATCTGCCGGCCATTCTCGATGGCTTTCAGGGATATCTGCGTACGCTCGGGCCGCGCGACCTGTCGGGATCGGCGGGCACGTTTCGCGTGAAGGAAGCCCTGTTGCGCCGCGTCAATCTCGCCGTCCATCCGGCACGGGCGTCGGACGTCCTCATTCAGGAAATGATCCAGCAATGACGAAAGCGGCAGAAACCCGGTCCGATCCCGGCCATTGGCTTGCCGGCGACGTGGAGGCCGAATGGGTGCTGTCGGACGCCGACGATGTGGACGCGCGCTATCATGAGCCGCGTACGGGTATTGGTGCGATCCTCGGGTCGAGCCTCGTTTCCTACGAGCGCCTGCCGATGCTGGACGTCATCTTCGACCGGCTGGTCCGGGTGATGACCACCAGCCTCCGCAATTTCACGTCGGACAATATCGAAGTCAGCATCGAAAATGTGGAGTCCGTCAGGTTCGGCGATCAGCTGGCCGAGGTGCCGCTTCCTGCCATGATGGCGGTCTTTCGCGCGGCGGAGTGGGACAATTACGGCCTCGTGACGTTGCATGCCGAATTGATCTGGGCGGTCGTCGACGTGCTTCTGGGCGGCCGGCGCGGCGGTGCCGACGGCCGCGATTTCGACCGCCGTGCCGGCGATCATGCGCGCAATCAGCCGCGGCCCGACGGGCGCAGCTTCACGACCATCGAGACCATGCTCGTCGAGCGCATGACGCATGTCGTCCTGAAGGATCTCGCCGCCGCCTTCGAACCGCTGACGCCGGTGCGCTTCGATTTCGAGCGCATCGAGACCAATCCGCGCTTTGCCGGCATCGCCCGGCCCGTCAGCGCGGCCGTCAATGTACGCCTGCGCGTCGATATGGAGGACCGTGGCGGTTTCCTCGACCTGACCATTCCCTACGCCACGCTGGAACCGGTGCGAGAGCTGCTGCTGGAACGGTTCATGGGCGAAAAGTTCGGTCGCGACACGATCTGGGAACAGCATCTGGCGAGCGAGTTGCATGCGGCGCGTATGGGCGTCGAAGCGGTGCTTGGTGAGCGTACCATGACGCTTGCCGATCTGACGCGGCTGGAGGTCGGACAGACGATCCGGCTGACGACGTCGACGGATCGCCCGGTGGAACTGCGCGCCGGCGGCGTCACGCTGGCGCGCGGTGCGCTCGGCCAATCCGCCGGCCGTGTCGCCGTGCAGCTGACCGAAGGGCCCGCCGCGGCGCCGGAGGGCGAGGGGGATGAGCCGGCGGTGCCACCGCTCCTGTCCCCGCCCGCAGACGTCGATCCCTATTCCCAGCCGCTACCGAAGGAGGTTGCCCGATGAACATCGATTACATGATGGATCGCTGGGTCGATCTGGCGCTGCTCGCGCTCCTTGCCGGTGTCCTTGTTTACGGCATGCTGCTGTCGCACAGGCTGAAACGGTTTCGCGCCGCCAGGACCGAACTCGAAGCTCTGGTGGCGACGCTGTCCGGTACCGTCGCGCAGGCAAAGGCCGCCGTCATCGACCTGACCGCGACCGGCGAAGAGGCCGATGAGCGCTTGGCCGCGCGCCTGAAACAGATGCGGCGCCTGACGGATGAACTGGACGAAGCGCGCGCCGAAGCGGCCGCGACCGCCGAGCGACTGACGCGCGCGGCGCGTCCGGCGAAGACGGCGGCGGCACCTGCCAGAGCACAGGCGATGGCCGCCGCACCGATACGGTCTCGGTCTACAGAAACCGAACGCCCGATTGCGGCTTCGGCCGCGACCAACAGCCTGTCCGATGCCATCGCCGCCATCGAGGCGCGCCAGCGGGCCGGTGTGGCGTCACGGCGGGCCGCCTGATGGGAATCGGCCGCATCCTCGTCCTGGCGCTACTCGCGGCCGCGGCCTCGCTGACGCTGCGGCTCGATGCGGTATTGGCTGCCGTCGACCTGACGGTGCCGGCGGCGTCGCCGCCGCCGACGAGCCGCGCGAAGGTCAGTCTGGAGACGCCTCCGCCCGTCTCCGAAGCGCCGACGACCGACGATCTGGAGGCAGCCCTGATCGCCGCGACGCGCGAACGGTCGCGGCCGACGTCTCGCCAAGGTCGTTCGGTATCGGCCGAGACCTCTCCGCGCGCTCCTGCCGCCACGCAACAGGATCCGCGCATGGTGCAGATGGTGAAGATGTATGCGGCGATGCGCCCGAAGGATGCGGCGCGTATCTTCGAACGGCTCGATCTTGCCGTGCAGGTCGATGTCGCGCTGGCCATGAAGGACCGCACCATGGCGGCGATTCTGGCTGAAATGTCCCCCGATGTTGCGAGCGACCTGATGATGGCGCTGGCCGGTGCGCCGAGATCGCGGCCGGATCCCGGCTGACGCGGCGGATCAGCTAAGGAGGGCCAGTGGCGAGATCAGCGCAAGCTCGCTGCGCCGCCTTACGCTCTGGCCCATGACCGGCGCC
>JBCCAC010000290.1:0-3664 GCA_039815015.1 Pseudomonadota bacterium
AGGCAGGCTCCCCCTTGCAGCTTCACATCATCGCGCGCGGCCGCATCGGTCGCGGCCCCGAGGCGGATCTGGTCGCGCGTTACGAGGCGCGGATGCGCGGCATCCTGCGCGTCACGGAATTGCCGGACACGGGCGGAAAGCTGGCACCGGCGCC
Source organism: Pseudomonadota bacterium (assembly GCA_039815015.1). Classification (GTDB taxonomy): domain Bacteria; phylum Pseudomonadota; class Alphaproteobacteria; order Sphingomonadales; family Sphingomonadaceae; genus Pacificimonas. The sequence continues at coordinate 155 of JBCCAC010000290.1, forward strand.
GACGCCCGCCATCTCGGTCGTCCTCGACGAACGCGGGCAAAGCCTCGGCTCATCGGCGCTGGCGCAGCGGATCGGCCGCTGGCGCGACGACGGGATGCGAGAGGCACGCTTCCTGATCGGCGCGGCGGACGGGCACCCCGACGACGTTCGGGAAGGTGCCGACCTCCTTCTGGCCTTCGGCAACGCGACCTGGCCGCATCTCCTCCTGAGGGCCATGCTGGCCGAACAGCTTTACCGCGCGGAGATGATCCTTGCCGGCCACCCCTATCATCGCGAAGGATGAGGGCGTGCGGTATCTGATCGTCATACTTATCGGCCTCGGCGTGGCGGGGGCGGGCGCGGCGATGGCCCAGGACGCCGAACGGGCCGAGCGCGACGCGCTGGCGGCCGATCGGGAGGCGCGCGCGCTGGAACGGCGGGAGGACGACCGGGCGAGAGCGGCCGGCCAGGCGGCCCGGCGCGCGCGGGAACTGGCGGCCGACGTGCAGCGCGCCGAAGCCCTCGCCAGCCGGCTGGAGCGCCGCGTCGCCACGCTGGACCGGCAATTGACGCAAGAACGCAGCGCCCTCGCCGCGCAGCAGACGGAGATCGCACGCCTGCTGGGCGCGCTGCAGAGCCTGTCGCGCCGGCCGGTGGCGGCGACGCTGCTGGCACCGGGCAGCGCCGTCGAGACCGCCCGCGTCGCCGCGCTCGTCCGGACCGTACGCCCCGAACTCGAACGCCGTACGGCGGCGCTCTCGGCGCGGCTGCAGCGGACGCGGACGCTGGCCGAACGCGCCGACGCGCGCCGGGCCGAACTGAACACCGCATCGGCCCGGCTCGGCGCCCGCATCGCGCAGCTGGATGCGGAGGAGGCGCGCCTGACGGCCGAACGGCGCGAGATCGGCGAAGAGGCCGCGGCGGCGCGGCGGCGCACCCAGGATCTCGCGGCGCGTGCGGTCGATCTGAAAGGCCTTGCCGACATCGTCAGCGTGACGGGCGGACAGCAGCCCGAACGCCGTCTGCGCTCCTTCCGCCCGTCGCCGGAGGAAATCGCCCGTATCGGCTATCGGCGCCCGGCGAGCGGCAGCGTGGCGCGCGCGTTTGGCCGGCCGAACGCCGTGGGCGTCCTGGAACGCGGCCTGACGCTGGCGACGCGCGCAGGCGCCGTCGTCACCGCGCCCGCGGCCGGCATGGTCACCTATTCAGGTCCGTTCCGCAGCTATGAGGAGATCGTCATCATCGATCATGGCGAGGGTCTGACCACGCTGCTGTCGGGTCTGACGCGGACCGGCATCGAGGCGGGTGCGGAGGTTCGCGCCGGGGCGCCGGTCGGCCGCGTCGGCGAGGCCGGCGATCTGTATGTCGAGCTGCGCCGGAACGGCACGCCGGTCGATCCGATGCTGTATATGCGCGGACGCCGGCGGATCGCCGCGGCCCCGGCTCGATAGCGCGTCAGCCGCATTACGCCTCAATAGGCGACGCGTTCGGTTTCGATGCCGCGATCCGCAAGCTGATCCTGGACGCTGCCCGTGCCGGCGAGGTGGCCGACGCCGACCGCCATGAAGACCGTGCCGGGCGTCTCCAGCCTCTGTTCGATCCAGTCCGCCCAATTGCCATTGCGATCCGTCAGCAGCCGGTCGCGCAGCGCCGCGTCGGCCGCGAAGCCGTCGTTCACCAGCGCCGCGACGGTATCGATATCGCCCTCGTTCCAGCCCTCGACCAGCGCGCCCACCATCATGTCGAGGTCGACGAGATCGTCGAGACCCGCCTCAAGGAACGCGACCTGCTGCGGTTCGCTGAGCGTGTCGAACAAATCGATCTGCCAGGCGAATTCCTCCAGCCCGGAAACCGGCTTGCCGTCCGCCTCGGCCGCGTTGCGCAGAATCTGATCGGCACCGTTTTCCGGCGTCAGGCCAAGCTTGGCATATTGCAGCCCAACAAGCGTGATCGCGGCGAACCAGGGGTCCATGGGCTCCAGCGCGGCGGCCGGCAGGCCCAGCTTCGCCGTCTCGGCCACCAGCCGCTCGAACTTGCCGGGGGTCATGGTGGCGGACAATGGCGTTCCGGTGGGGTCGATGGCGCGCGCGGTGATGATCTCCGCGACGATCGCCGGATCGGGCGTCACCGTTTCGATGACCAGTTCATCGGCGGTTTCGAACGCATCCCTGACCGCCTCGTCGAACCAGCTCGTCTTGCCGTCGAGCAGGTGGAACGTGCCGAAAAGGTAGACGGTCGTGTCCTTGTCGCCCAGCCGGAACAGCGCCGGATCGGCGTCCCGCACCGCCACCGCCGCAACACCGGGTGATGTGTCGGCTACTGCTGCTTCGGCGGGCGCGTCGGACGGCGCCTCGGATTGGGCGAACGCCGGGACGGCCGCGAAGACGCTGGCGAGAATGAGGGCGGGAAGACGCATCTTCGGTCCATTCGATGACGGTTCGGGCGGGTGGTACGGATCTGAAACGCGGTCTCTACCGCGCGTTCGGTAAACCGTAAGTATCTTTGGCGTAGAGATCGACATCCGGACCTCCCCCGGAAAAGTCATTTGCAAGCACCGGCACTTGGTGTATTATATCGCTAAGACGCCAACCGCATATCAAGGATCGCCCCATGTCCATCCGCCGCCGCTCCGTCTCCGTCCTCGCCGCGCTTGCCACGGCCGGCCTTCTCGCCGGCACGGCCCATGCCGCCGAGCGCAGTTGGATGGTCGGCAGTTTCGACAAGATCCGTGTCAGCGGCCCGATCAATGTCGAGGTCGAGACCGGAATAGCCCAGAGCGCGCGCGCGTCGGGTGCGCAAAACATCATCGACCTCCTCGACGTAAAGGTCGTATCCCGCGAGCTGCGCGTCAGCTACAAGCCCGATTCCGGATTTCGCAATTTGCGCGGCACGACGTTCTACGTCACGACGCCCGAACTGCAGGCGGCGACGCTTCGGGGGTCGGGCGACGTGAAGGTCGATGACATGACCGCGTCCAGCATCACGCTCGCGCTCGACGGCTCGGGCGACCTGATGATCGAAAATGTGGAAGCGGACAATGTGGTCGCCGCGGTCAAGGGGTCCGGCGACCTGAAGGCGTTCGGGTCCTGCAAGGACGCCGATCTCGCGTTGAAGGGTTCTGGGGATCTCGACGTTAGCGGCCTCGAATGCAACCGCGCCAACGCCGCCGTCCAGGGCTCGGGCGATATCGTCCTGACGGCATCGGAATCGGTGAATGCGGCGGTCAAGGGCTCCGGCGATATCCGCGTCAAGGGCGACCCGAGCTGCACGGTTGCGGTCAGCGGGTCGGGCGACATTCACTGCTAGAGCGCGTTCGCGCCCACATCTGACGCCTTATCTGACGCCGGCCTGTCCCCGTGCATCGCGTGCTGCCGGCCTGATTTCAGATCAGGCCCAGCCGCGACAGGGTCTGCGCCATCTTCATGGGCATTTCGCCCAGATCGGCGTCACCACCACCGAGATCGGGCGGCGCATCCTCGGGCTTCAGATAGCGCCAGCCCTGATGCGCGCGCTTGCGGCGCGGTGTGACCG
>JBCCAC010000299.1:0-3501 GCA_039815015.1 Pseudomonadota bacterium
ACGCGGCAGGCTGGAAATGCGCATCCGTCGACAGGAGCAGCCCGCTCCGTCGGCGGGTGCGTAATGATCCTTCGACAAGCTCAGGATGAGCAGTTTCGGGTGATATGCTAGCACCCGCTCATCCTGAGCTTGTCGAAGGGCTAAAAGGACCAGAAGGTCCGGACGTTCCCATATCAAATGGAGTTCAGTGTCCGCGCTCCGTGCGCGACACTCACGCTGTTCCCGACGCTGGCTTCGGCCCGTCGCTCTCGGATCGTGTCGATATAGGTGTAATCACAGCGCGCCGTGTCGGCATCCAGGCGTACGACGCCGTAACCGCGCCTTGACGCGTCCATCCATTGCAGCTCCGGACTCGACGTTTCGATCGCGCGGGCGACGATCGCGGGATCGGTACGGGTGAAGAAACTTTCGAAACCCGGCGACGTCACCGAGGAGACGCCGAATTCGACGCCCGCCGCGGCGCCGTCCTCGGCCAGATCGAAGGCCCAGCTATTGTGGCTGTCACCGGCGAGGACGACGAGGTTCGCGTCCGCCGCCAGCGCGTCCTGCAACAGCCGGGATCGCGCCGCCGGATAGCCACCCCAGGCATCGAGGTTGGAAGGGATGCCGACCTTGGCCATGCCGAGCGCGCCCTGAACCCGCTGCTTCACGAGGTCCGGCGCGGCCGGGTCGATCCATTCCGAAGTTTCGAGCGGCGTCAGCGCGCTGCCCATGACGACCTGCTGTGCCAGCACCTGCCAGCGCTTGCCGTCCGCAACCGAACCGCCGAGTCCGCCACGCAGCCAGTCCTCCTGCGGCTGGCCCAGAAGCGTGCGTGCCGGATCGCGCCAGTCCCGTTCGGCCAGCCGCTTCAGACCGGCTTCGAAACTGCCGGCCTCCCGCGCGATGCGTGCGACGTCGAGCTGCTCGTCGCGGCCGCTGATGCGCGTGTCCAGTCGGAACAGCGTCGCCAGATCGCCGATTTCATACGCCGCATAGGCCGCGTCCGACATCGGCATCCAGTGCCGATAGGCGGCCATGGCGGTCGCTTTTCGCGCCTCCCAGTCTCCTTCGGTGTCCGGCTGATGATTTTCCGCGCCGCCGGTCCAGGCATCGTTGGTGAATTCATGATCGTCCCAGATCGAGATCATGGGCAGCACCTGGTGCAGGCGCTGCAGGTCCGGATCGCTGCGATAGAGCGCGTAGCGGCGATGATAATCGTCCATCGTCACGATCTCGGTCGCCGGATCGACCTCGCGGCCCGCGATCGCCTGTTCGGCGGCGGGATAGGTGCCGCGCGGATATTCGTAGAGATAATCGCCCAGATGCACGGCGAGGTGGATATCGTCGCGCCGCGCGGCGTGAGCATAGGCGTTGAAAAAGCCGAAGGGCATGTTGGAACAGCTGAAGACGGCCATGGCGAAGGGATCGAGGCCGTCCGCCGGCAGGGTCCGCGTGCGCCCGACCGGCGATATCGTCCCGTCGGGCGCGCGAAAGCGATAGAAATACCAGGTTGCGGGGTCGAGACCGGCAACGCTCGCCTTGGCGCAGTGCCCGGTGACGATCGAGGCCGTCGCGTGTCCGCTCGTGCGAATGCGCCCGAAATCGGCATCCTCCGCGACCTCGACCGTCAGCGAGCTTTCCTCACCGGGACCGACGAAGCGGGTCCAGAGCAGCATCGATGTCGGGCCGGGCTCGCCCGAGGCAACGCCGTGCGTGAACCCGCGTGACAGGGTGGCGGCGAGCGCGCGGGCCGTCGATGCTATGGGCAGCGTCAGTGCGGCCACGCCACCGGCGGCGGCAGCCAGGACCTGACGGCGGTGGAGGGCATGGCCCGAAGAAGAGCGAGGACCTGACGGCATGGCTGAGGCTCCCGAAAGAAATGGCCGCTGTTCAGGCGGCCTGATAGGCTATGCTTGTGACAGATGCGATACGCCCGATCATCTTCGCCCGCTATCCGACACCGGGCCAGTGCAAGACCCGGCTGATCCCCGCGCTCGGTGCCGATGGTGCGGCTGCGCTCTATCGCGAGCTTTTGCAGCGCACCGTTACCCGACTCGCGCCACTGTCGCCGATCCTCTGTACGACCGGCGCGCCGCCGGAGGCGTTTCACGCGCTTTTTGGCGCCACCTACGATGTACGCCCGCAACTGGACGTGCCCGACCTCGGCGAGCGCATGCTGGCCGCCCTTTCCGAAGAGGCGGCGCCTGCGGACACCGGCGTCGCGGCCCGCCCGGCGCTGATCGTCGGCAGCGACGCGCCCGATCTCGATCTTCATCATGTCGAGGCGGTCATCACGCGCCTCGGTGATGCCGATCTCGCGCTCGGACCGGCCGAAGATGGCGGGTTCTGGGCGATCGGCATGCGCATCATCGACGAGCGCCTGTTCGCCGGTGTGGAATGGTCGACGCCGGGCGTCATGCTGGCGGTGGCGAACAACGCCGCCCGCCTGGGCCTGACGCTCGCCTACGGCCCACGCCTGGCCGATCTCGACATGCCGCAGGATCTGGAGCGCTGGCCGGACCTCGCGCCGCAATGAGCGGGATCGCGGTCGTTATTCCCACGCTCGACGAAGAGGCGGGGATCGGTGCGGCGGTCGACCGGCTGAGAGATGTCGATACGATTGTCGTCGACGGCGGCAGCCGCGATGCGACGGTCGCGCGCGCCAAGGCGGCGGGCGCGACCGTGCTGACCGAAACCGGTGGTCGCGGTGCACAGCTGAACGCCGGCGCGAAGGCGGCGCGCGCCTCGACGCTTCTCTTCCTTCATGCCGATACGCGCCTCCCGGCCGGCTGGCAGCCGAAGGTCGAGGCCGCGCTCGACCGTCCCGGCCCCGTCGTCGGCGCCTTCTCGCTCGCGATCGAGGATGCCGGCATGCGCCTGTCGCTCGTGGCGCTTGGCGCCAATGTCCGCAGCCGGCTGCTCGGGCGGCCCTATGGCGATCAGGCCCTGTTCATGCGCCGGTCGACCTTCGCCGCGCTCGGCGGGTTTCGCGCGCTGCCGATCATGGAAGATCTCGATTTCGTGCGCCGCGCCGCGCGCATCGGCCACGTCGTCACGCTGCCCGACAGGGTGGTGACGTCCGCGCGGCGCTGGCGGCGGCACGGCGCGGCGAAATCCGTCGTCATCAATCAGGCCATGCTGGTGGGCGAAGCGCTCGGCATGCCGCACGAACGTCTCGCCGCCTTCTACCGGCGCGCCAGATAATGCCGAAACGGCGCGAAAAGGCGGATCTCCCGACGAAGACATGTCCCGTCTGCGACCGTCCGTTCAGCTGGCGCAAGAAGTGGGCGCGCGACTGGGATTCGGTGATATACTGTTCCGAACGGTGCCGCCGCACCGGCAGGAGGAGCAAGGATCATGGCCACCCAGCTGAAACCGGATAATGACGTTCGATCGCAGGTGTCGGACGAGGAATGGGCGATCCGCGTCGATCTCGCCGCCGCCTATCGGCTCGTCGCGCATTATGGCTGGGACGACCTCATCTTCACGCATCTGTCGGCGCGTATCCCGGGGCCGGAG
>JBCCAC010000116.1:0-7230 GCA_039815015.1 Pseudomonadota bacterium
CGACAGCGTCACGCCGGTATGATTGTTGTAGCTTTTGACCGACGCGTGCGTCGCGGTCGGTTCGCATTCACCCAGCGCCAGCTTCAGTGCTTCCTTGACGCTGGTCTTGCCGACGCTGCCCGTCACGCCGATCACAGTGGCATCCGCCCGCTCGCGCGCCGCCCGGCCAAGCGCTTCCAGCGCGGCCAGACCGTCGTCCACGAGAACATGCGGTGTTTCGACGGCCTCGGAAATCACGCAGCCCGCAGCACCGCGTTCCACCGCCTGCGACACGAAGCGATGCCCGTCCGTCGCCTCGCCGCGCATGGCGACGAAAAGCTCGCCGCCAATCACTTCGCGGCTGTCGAACGTTACGGAATCGCATGTGAAATCGCCGTGCGCCGTCCCGCCCGTCGTCGCCGCGATCTCCGCCGAGGTCCAGAGCACCGTCATATGCCGTCAGACCGCAACGTCGCGCGCGATGGCGACGTCGTCGAACGGCAGGGTCATGTCGCCGACGATCTGACCCTGTTCATGTCCCTTGCCGGCGATCAGCACGACATCATTCTCGCCTGCCGCCTCGATGGCGACGCAGATTGCCCGTCGCCGGTCGCCGATTTCACGTGCATCCGGCGCTTCGGCCAGGATCGCGGCGCGGATCGTCTTCGGATCCTCACCACGCGGATTGTCGTCGGTCACATAAAGAGCGTCGGCCTTCTTCGCCGCCACGGCCCCCATCGAGCCGCGCTTTCCCTGATCGCGATCGCCGCCGGCGCCGAAAACCAGATGCAGCCTGTCGCCCGTATGCGGCCGCAGCGCTTCGCACGCCGCCGCGATCGCGTCTGGTGTATGAGCATAGTCGACATAGATCGGCGCCCCGGCCTTCGACAGGGCCACCCGCTCCAGCCGTCCCTTGACCGGTACGACACGGGCGAGATTTGCCAGGGTCGTCTCGGTGTCGCCGCCCGTCGCGATGGCAAGCCCCGCCGCGACCAGGGCATTGGCGGCCTGATATGCGCCGATGAGCGGCAGTTTCACCTGATGGACCTTGCCGCCCGCATCGATGGTAAGCGTCTGACCCAGCCGCGTCGGCTGCTGATCCTTCAGCCGCAACATATCGCCATTGCGTCCGACGCTCATCACGCGGATGCCGCGCGCCCGGGCCGCGTCCATGACCGCTTGCGAACGATCGTCATCCGCCCAGACGACCACCGCGCCATCCGCATCGACGACTTCGGAAAACAGCCGCAGCTTCGCTGCGAAATAGGCGTCCATCGTGCCGTGATAGTCGAGATGATCGCGCGACAGATTGGTGAACGCCGCCGCCCGCACCGGCAGCCCTTCGGTGCGATATTGCGCCAGGCCGTGGCTCGATGCCTCGAAGCTCGCATGGCTGATCCCCTCGCGCTCCAGTCCAGCCATGTTGGACAGAAAGGTGACGATGTCGGGCGTCGTCAGCCCCGTCGACACCTGCCCGGCCGACGTCGTCACGCCCAGGGTTCCGATGGACGCGGCGGGATGCCCGGCGAAGCGCCAGAGCTGCCGCAGCAGTTCCGCCGTCGAGGTCTTGCCATTGGTACCCGTGATCGCGACCGTCGTCGCCGGAAACGGCCCGAAGAACCGCGCGGCAATCTCCGCGAAGCGCCGGCGCGGCTCGGCATCGGCGATGTGCAGCGCGCCCTCGACGCGCGCCTCGGGCCGCGCCACGATCGCGACCGCCCCGGCCGCGATCGCATCGGCGATGAAATCCTCGCCGTTCACCGTCGCGCCCTGAAATGCGCCGAACACCGTCCCCGCCGCCACCTTGCGATGGTCGATGGCGAACCCGGTAACGACGGCCTGATCGTCTATGCCGAGAAGGTCTCCTAGCCTCACCCCGCGCTCTTCTCTCGCTTCACCTCGGCCATGACCTCGGTCAAATCCACATCCTTCACATTCGATGGCGTCACGCCCAGGATCGGCGCGATGCGTGTCACCACTTCACCCACGACCGGCGCCGCCGTCCAGCCCGCCGTCGCATAGCCGAAGGTTTCCTTGATGCCCTGCGGCTCGTCCAGCATGGCGACGACGACATATTGCGGATCGTCCATCGGAAAGGCGGCTGCGAACGTCGTTACCAGCGCGCGGCGGGAATAGCCGCCATTCTTCGGCTTTTCCGCCGTTCCGGTCTTACCGCCGACGCGGTACCCCGCCGCTTCCGCCTTGCCGCCCGTGCCTTCCTTCACCACCAGCCGCAGAAGCGCGTTCATTTTCGACGAGGTTTCCGGCGAGAACACCTGCGTCCCCGCAGGCACGGCGTCCGGCCCGCGCTTCATCAGCGTCGGTTCGCGATAGACCCCGCCATTGACAAGCGATGCATAGGCCGCCGCAAGATGCAGGGGCGTCACCGCGATGCCATGGCCATAGGCGACCGTCATCGTCGAAATCTCGCCCCAGCTTTCCGGGTAGAGCGGCCGGCCCCGTTCGGCGAGTTCCACCGCGGGCCGGTCCAGCATGCCGAGTTTCCGAAGATAGGCCTGCTGCCGATCGGAACCCAGCGCGCTCGCCATGTGTGCGGTGCCGATGTTCGAGGAGTACATGAAGATTTCCGGGACGCTCAGCCAGCGGTTCTTGGCGTGGAAATCACGGATGCGGAACCGCCCGGCCTTGACCGGCTGCGAAGCGTCGTAGCCCTGCGCCATCGACGTAACCACGCCCGCATCCATCGCCATCGCGATGGTCAGCGCCTTGAAGGTCGAGCCGAGTTCGTAAACGCCGTAGGTCGCGCGATTGAAGCGCGCATCCAGACTGTCCCGCCCGGCGGCATTCGGATCGTATACGGGTTGCGAGGTCAGCGCGAGCAGTTCGCCCGTATGAACGTCGAGTACGACGCCCGCCCCGCCGATCGCGTCATGCTTCTCCATCTGCGCGGTGAGCACCTGTACGAGCTGATGCTGTACCCGTGTATCGAGGGACAGGGCGACCGGCACCTCGGCCAGCTCGGGATCGGTCAGTCGCGCATCGAGCTCGCGCTCCAGGCCGGCAAGCCCCTCGCCATCGACATTGGCATAACCGAGCGTGTGCGCAGCGAGCGTGCGGTTCGGATAGACGCGCTCCCACTCGCGGTCGATCACCAGACCGGGTTCGCCCAATGCTTTCAGCGCGACGGCGTCGTCCGGCTGCACGCGGCGCTCGATGTACCGCCATTTGCCCTTGCTGTTCAGATGCCGGGCGATGTCGGCCGGGTCGCGTTCGCCGAGGATGGCAGCAATGCGCTCGGCGAGTTCATCCTTGTCGCCGACGACTTCACGCGGCTTTACGGCCAAAGAGAAGGCGCGAAAGCTGCGGGCGAGATCATTGCCGTTACGGTCGACGATCGGCGCGCGCGGGGCGGCGCCAGTCCAGCTGCGCGCCGCGACGCCCGGTCCGCCAATTCCCGACAGCGCCAATTCGGTCAGCCGCGCGCCAGTGAGGAGCGTCAGGCAGCCGAACATGGCCAGCCCGACCACCATGCGCCGACGCGCGCTCTTCAGCTGCGCCTGGCGTTTGCCGGCCAGCTGGATCTTGAGCGAGCGTAGCGCGGCGGGACTCACCGCAGCGCAACTTTCTGGAAGCCGGCACGCTCCAGCCCGGCCGCCGTATCGACCTCGGCCAGGAAATCGGCGGAGAACAGATCGGCCGGCGGGGCCGGTTCGGCCGCCGCCAGGATCAGCGGGGCAGCATCGACGGCAGGTTTGGACGGCGTCGCCGGCGCGATGTCGATGACCGCTTCGGGTTCTGCAGCCTGCAAAGGCTGCGGCACTTCCGGCGCGGCCGCGACCAGCTGGATTGCGGGCGGCACGACTTCGTCATCATGTTCGGTCAGAATGGCATGCTGCACGACCGGCGCATCGACGGGTTGACGCACATCGGGAACCAGCATCGCCGCCAGCTGTACCGGGCCGCCCACAATCTGTTCCGGTGTCGGCGCGCCGAGATTCCAGACCCGTGCGTTGATATCCTCCAGGCGGGTCAGGCTGGCGCGGACGCCGAGTTCCGCTTCCAGCCGTGCGATCGCCCCTTCATCGACCTCGATCTGCGCAGCCAGGTCGGCGACCCGGTCGCGCTCGCCGTCGACGCGGTAGCTGATCATGTAGAGGGCCAAAAGCCCGGCGATGGCGACCAGTCCGATCGCCGCCCATCCGAATTTCGTCATCTCGCTCTCCCCGATCTCATCCGGCCCGCCTGCCATTCATCATCCGCACGCTCACGCCATGCCAGTGCGTCCGTCCGCACCGCCGCACGCAGCGTTGCGGAGCGTGCGCGCGGATTGCGCGCCACCTCCGCATCGCCCGCGCGCACCGCCTTGGCCGGACGGCGAAACGTCGCCGCCGGGCCGCTGGCGAGCGCCGGCTGATGCCGCGATCCACCGGCCGCAGTGCCGCTACGGACGCGCAGAAACCGCTTCACCACACGGTCTTCCAGCGAATGGAAGCTGACGACCGCCAGACGCCCACCGGGAGTCAGCAACCGCTCCGCCGCCGCAAGCCCGCGTTCCAGCTCGCCCAGCTCGTCATTGACCGCGATGCGTAGCGCCTGGAACGTTCGCGTCGCCGCATCGGTTTTCGTTCCCGGCTTCTGCCGCACGGCAGCGCGGACGATCTCGGCCGTCTCGTGCGTACGGGCGAGCGGACGCCCACGCACCAGCGCCCGCGCCACGCGCCGCGCCGCGCGTTCCTCACCATAATGGTAGATGATGTCGGCAAGCTCCGCTTCGTCCGCATCGTTGACGAGATCGGCCGCCGTCGGCCCGGCCTGGGCCATCCTCATGTCGAGCGGTCCGTCCTCGCGGAAGGAAAAGCCGCGCGCAGCCTGGTCGATCTGCATGGAGGAGACCCCGATATCCAGCATGACGGCGTCGACATGCGTGACATCGCGCGCGGCCAGCTCTTCGTCCATGCGGGAAAATTCCGCCTGGATCGGCGTCAGCCGCTCATCTTCGAAAGCATTTACAATGGCATCGGGATCGCGATCGAACGCGTAGACGCGCGCCGCACCGGCCGCGAGCGCCGCTTTCGCATAGCCGCCCGCCCCGAACGTACCGTCGACAATCGTCGCGCCCTCGATCGAGCCACCGTCCACCGGCGCAATCGCTGCCATGACCTCGTCGAGAAGCACGGGAATATGGGGGGCGCCGGTCATTTCGCGCCGCCCAGTTTTTCTCTGGCCTTTTCCAGCTTGCGCCTGACGAACTTGACGAGAAGCGGGTCGTCATTCTCGGAAAGGAACAGATCCGGATTCCACACCTGGAAGCTGTTGCCCGCCGCCAGCAGCAGCGCCAGATCCTCGATCTCCGCATGATCGCGCAGATCCTCGGGCAGGACGATGCGGCCGGTATCCTCATAGGCGACGTTATGCGCCAGCGCGAAAGCGCGCAGCCGGCCGATGTCTTCTTCGTCGGACACGTCGTCGGCGGTGTATTTTTCCTCCTGCGCGGCGTTGATCGCCGCCGCGCGCGTCGTGTCATAACCGATCAGGCAGGGCTTCAGTCCGCGGTGCGGCAACAGGACGACGCGCTTTTCGCCGGAGATCGCCTGCACGGCATCGCGAAACGCGGCGGGGATCGACATGCGCCCCTTCGCATCCACACCGTTTAGGTGATTTCCCTGGAATACCGCACCCGCCACGTTCGTCGCTCGTCCCACCCTTCATCGCCCGAAGCGCACGGCCGGGGCACGAACAGATGGCCATCAGCCACGCTTTCGTCCCGTCAGACCCTCGCCTGCAAACGCCCACTACCCATGGGGAAATTTCCTACATGGGACAGCATGGATTTTCAATGGGATTTCTTGGGATATAATTATGAATTGATGGTAAATGCATACAAAATAGGATGAAAGCAACACGCGCGTTTTCCTTCTGTTCCAGATACGGAACGATACGCAGTCTGTGGATAAGTCTGTGATGAAGCGACTGCGGCCCGGCGTTGCGGAGGGCCGGCCTCTCAAACGCCCGCGACCGTCAGATTTCGGTCAGCTCGCCCTCGACGGGTGGCGGCATGATCGGCGACATCTCGTCGGCTTCGGCATTGGGGTCGGCCGGAATTGCCGGCAGCGGCGGCTCGTTGAACAGCTCTTCGGGCGTCATCGGCCGCGACTCGGGCGCGGGCACCACCGGCTCGGGCACGGTCTCGACCTCGGCGCCCGGCGCAACGCCCAGTGTCGCCAGGGTCTCGCTCGGCCCCTCGGCCGGCGCGACCAGCCCGACCGGTCCGAACAGCGCGGCGGCCAGCAGGCCCATCACGAAGACGAGCGCCAATCCTGTCAGTCCGGCCCGCACACGGTTCATGATAGCCAAAATAGGCATGCGAGCCGCAATCGCCAAGCCCAGCGTAACGGAGCGCGAACGAGAGACCTCGCCGATCCTGCCGCTATCGCAAGGGTGACAGGCACGCAGCGGTCTCTATGGTCCGCGCGCAAAGCCAGACCCAACCACACCCATAGCTGCGAGGCCCCCGATGGATTTCGACTATTCCGACAAGACCAAGGACATGCTGACCCGTCTGCGCGCCTTCATGGACGAACATATCTATCCCAATGAGGACCGCTTCGCGCGCGAAAATGACGAGGGCGACCGGTGGAAGGTCATTCCCATCATCGAGGAGCTGAAGCCGAAAGCGCGCGAGGCCGGCCTCTGGAACATGTTCGTCCCGCCGACGCATGGCGGCGAGCCCGTCCATCATTATGAATTCGACGGTACGCCGCTCACCAATCTCGAATATGCCCCCATGGCGGAGGAGATGGGCCGCGTCGGCTGGTCGTCGGAGGTCTTCAACTGCTCCGCGCCCGACACCGGCAACATGGAGGTTCTCGCCCGCTACGGCACGAAGGAACAGCAGGACGATTGGCTGGTGCCGCTGTCGAACGGCGACATCCGCTCCGCCTTTCTGATGACCGAACCGGCCGTCGCCTCCTCCGATGCGACGAACATCGAAACCCGCATGGTCGAAGATGGCGACGACTATGTCATCAACGGGCGCAAATGGTGGTCGTCGGGCGTTGGCGATCCGCGCTGCAAGGTCGCGATCGTCATGGGCAAGACGGATCCCGATGCACCGCGCCACATCCAGCAGTCGCAGATCCTCGTGCCGCTCGACGCCAAGGGCGTCACCATAAAGCGCATGCTGCACGTCTTCGGCTATGACGATGCACCGCACGGCCATGCCGAAGTGTTGCTGGAAGACGTGCGCGTCCCGAAATCGAACGTTATCCTCGGTCCCGGCCGCGGGTTCGA
>JBCCAC010000013.1:0-15807 GCA_039815015.1 Pseudomonadota bacterium
GGGGCCGCGTCGGACGCGCGCATGCCGAGCTTCATGACGCGGGTATAGCCGCCGGGCCGGTCGGCATAACGCTCTGCGAGAACGTCGAACAGCTTCTTCAGCTGCGTCTCGTCCATCAGACGCGACATGGCGAGACGGCGGTTCGAAAGCCCGCCCTTCTTCGCCAGCGTCACCAGCTTTTCCACATAGGGACGCAGCTCTTTCGCCTTCGGCAGCGTGGTACGGATCTGCTCATGCTTGATGAGCGCGGCCGCCATGTTCCTCAGGAGCGCCTGACGATGGCTGGAGGTCCGCTGGAGTTTGCGATGTCCGTAGCGATGACGCATGATCTTTTCCTTCGTTCGTAAGGGGGCCGTATCAGGTACCCCGGTACCGGCCAGAAGCGGCCAATTCCGTCTTAGCCCAAAAGGCTCCTAGCCGAGAAGATCCTGTTCCATCTTCTTGGCCATCTCCTCGATATTCTCCGGCGGCCAGCCCGGCAGTTCCATGCCGAGGCGCAGCCCCATGGAGGAAAGAACCTCCTTGATCTCGTTCAGCGACTTGCGGCCGAAGTTCGGCGTGCGCAGCATCTCCGCCTCGGTCTTCTGCACGAGATCGCCGATGTAGATGATGTTGTCGTTCTTGAGGCAGTTCGCCGAACGGACCGAAAGCTCCAGCTCGTCGACCTTCTTCAGGAGGAAGCGGTTGACCTGATCGTCCGTATCGTCCTCGGCGGTCGTGGCCGTGGACGGCGCGGCCATGATGGCGCTCGGCTCTTCGAAATTGATGAACAGCGCCAGCTGGTCCTGCAGGATGCGCGCGGCATAGGCGACGGCATCTTCCGGCTTCACCGTGCCATCGGTCTCGACGGTCAGCAGCAGCCGGTCGTAATCCAGTTCCTGACCGACGCGGGCATTCTCGATCTTGTAGCTGACCTGACGGATCGGCGAGTACAGCGAGTCGACCGGAATCAGGCCGATCGGGGCGTCCGGCGCGCGGTTCATGGCAGCCGCCGCATAGCCCTTGCCGCTGTTGGCGGTCAGTTCGATGTTGAGGCTGGCACCATCGTCGAGATGACAGATGACGTGATCCGGGTTCATGATCTCCATGTCGCCGGACACGGCGATCTGACCCGCCTTCACCTCGCCGGGGCCGGTCGCGGAGAGCTGCAGGCGCTTCTGCTCGGAGCCCTCCATCTTCAGCGCGATCTGCTTCACGTTGAGGACGATGTCGGTCACGTCCTCGCGAACGCCCGGCAGCGAGGAAAATTCATGCAGCGCGCCATCGAGCTTGATCGACGTGATCGCGGCACCCTGCAGCGAGGACAGAAGCACGCGACGCAGCGCATTGCCGAGCGTCAGTCCGAAACCGCGCTCCAGCGGTTCGGCGACGAACGTCGCCCGCGCCGCCGTCATCGACCCCTTCGTCTCGAGGGCGGTCGGTTTGGTAAGTTCCTGCCAGTTCTTCGCGTTGACGGCCATCTATCGAGGTCCCTTCGGGAATTATGTACGCCCGCACAACAGGATGTGCGCGGGAGGTAAAGACCGGGTCCGCCATCGTCGGCGACCCCGGGCTTCGAGCTTCAGACGCGGCGACGCTTGGGCGGCCTGACGCCATTGTGCGGGATCGGCGTCACGTCACGGATCGCCGTGATGGTGAACCCGATCGCCGACAGGGCGCGCAGTGCGGATTCGCGACCGGACCCCGGACCACGCACCTCGACCTCGAGCGTGCGCATGCCGTGTTCCTGCGCCTTGCGGCCGGCATCCTCGGCGGCGACCTGCGCGGCGTAGGGCGTCGACTTGCGGCTGCCCTTGAAGCCCATCATGCCGGCCGACGACCAGCTGATCGCATTGCCCTGCGCATCGGTGATGGTCACCATCGTGTTGTTGAAGCTGGCGTTCACATGCGCGACGCCGGAGGTGATGTTCTTGCGTTCGCGGCGGCGGACGCGGCCTGGTTCTTTTGCCATGTCGCTGCCCTACTTCTTCTTGCCGGCGATCGGCTTGGCCTTGCCCTTGCGGGTGCGGGCGTTGGTGTGCGTGCGCTGTCCACGTACGGGCAGGCCGCGACGATGGCGGAACCCGCGATAGCTGGCGAGATCCATCAGCCGCTTGATGTTCATCGACACCTCGCGGCGCAGGTCACCCTCCACCTGATAATCGGTATCGATCATTTCGCGGATCTTGATGACCTCCTGCTCAGTGAGGTCCTGCACCCGGCGGTCGCGCGGGATGGACAGTTTCTGGACGATGCCGAGCGCGGATGTGCGCCCGATGCCGTGAATGTAGGTAAGGGCGATCTCGACGCGTTTGTTCGTCGGGATGTTGACGCCCGCAATGCGTGCCACGTTGGGTGTGTCTCCTCAGCTCCACGGGCGTCCCGGAACATCGGGCCGGGGCGCCCATCTCATCGCGTTTGTTGGCCCCGAAACGCATAAATCCGGCGGGCGCAAGGAAAGCGCCGCCGGAGCTTCATCCGTTCGGGATGAGTGTCAGTTAAGTAACCGGGCCGCGGGTGTCAAGCATCGGACGCGCGCCTATTCGGCGGGCGTCGAAACCTGTGCCGCCAGTCGGGTCAGCTGCTCGTTCAGAACGCCGTCCACCGCCGGCGCGATCGCATCGGGCGCGAACGACATATGGCCGGCGACCTTGTAGATCTGGCGAATCCGCGTGCCGCCATCCTCGCCGGGTTCCAGCATCCAGCTGAGCGTTCCCGTCAGCGCCTCCGACTGCAGCGGGCCGAGCGCGCCCGATAGCCGAAGCATCCGGCCGGGCTGCACCATGACGACCCGCATGTGCTCGACCGAACCGCCACCCGAAAGCCGCTCGCAAAAGCACCCGCCGGCACGCGCTTCCAGCATGAAATTGTCCGCGACACCGGAATAACCATGGTCGGGATTCCAGTACGCCGCCGGTCGGATCAGCACCGCCCACACGTCCGCAGGCGCCGCCGCGACCGTCGCGCTGTTCGTCACCGTGAAGCCGCCGGGGACGAGCTCGCTCTCAGCAGATGCCGGGGACGCGGCGAGCATGGCGCCGCCCAGAATGAACATATCGAGCGCGCGCATGATCGCCTTCCCCTATCCCGCCAGCGTTCCGGCGATGGCCTTTTGCACGTCGGCCATCGACGCCATACCATCGACGCGCGTTACCATGCCCCGCGCCTCGTACAGCGGCAGAATCGGTTCCGTCTTCGCATGATATTCGGCGAGACGCTGCTTCACCGTCGCGGCATTGTCATCGGGACGGCGCTTGAAGTCCTTGCCGCCGCAGACGTCGCAGACACCCTTGACCCTGGGCCGCTTGTGCCGGTCATGATAGCCTTCGCCGCAACTGGCGCAGGTAAAGCGGCCTTCGATCCGGTCGATCAGCGCCGCCTCGTCCACCGTCAGTTCGATGACGTGATGGAGCGTCATGCCCTTCTCGGCCAGCATCGCATCGAGATGCTCGGCCTGCATCGCCGTGCGCGGATACCCGTCGAGGATGAACCCGCCGGACCTGATATCGTCTTCGTCGAGGCGTTCGGACACGATGCCGGATACGATCTCGTCAGAGACGAGTTCGCCCGCGTCCATCACCGCCTTCGCCTTCCGGCCGACCGGCGTGCCCGCCTTGACCGCCGCGCGCAGCATGTCGCCGGTGGACAGCTGCACCATGGCGCGGTCGCGTTCCAGAAAGGACGCCTGCGTCCCCTTACCGGCCCCTGGCGGGCCGAGCAGGATGATGTTCACGCGGGCTGTCCGGCGCGCGGAACCTCGGCGCGTGCAACCTTTGTCGGAATCACCGGCGTTTTCCCCTCAGCTTCGCCTTCTTGATGAGGCCCTCATACTGATGCGCTAACAGGTGCGACTGGATCTGCGCAACCGTATCCATCGTGACGTTGACCACAATCAGCAAGCTGGTGCCGCCAAACAGAAGCGCCAGGCCATAGGCGCCCATCACGGCTTCCGGCAACAGGCAGATGAACACCAGATAGGCAGCGCCGACCGTCGTGATGCGGGAGAGGACGTGGTCGAGATAGTCCGCCGTCCGCTTGCCCGGCCGAATGCCCGGAATGAAGCCGCCCTGCCGCTTCAGATTATCGGACGTCTCCTCAGGATTGAAGACGATGGCCGTGTAGAAGAAGGTGAAGAAGGCAATGCCGACGCCGTAAAGGAGCATGTAGAGCGGCGTCCCGTGCTGCAGCGCGGTCGTCACCTGGATCATCGCGTCGGACCACCAGCTGCCGTCGGAGGCGACGGGCGCGTTCGGATCGACGGCGCCCTGACCGGCGAATTGCGCGACGGTCAGCGGCATCAGCAGGATCGAGGAGGCGAAGATCGGCGGGATGACGCCCGAGGTGTTCAGCTTCAGCGGCAGATGCGAGGTTTCCGCCTGCGCCGGGCGGTTCCGCGCCACCTGACGCTTCGGATACTGCACGAGAACCCGGCGCTGCGCCCGCTCCATGAAGCAGATGAAGGCGATGATGCCCAGCGCGCCGAGGATGATCATCACGACCGCGAAGTCGCCGATCGCGCCGGTGCGGTTCTGTTCGAAAATGCCCACGAAGGCACCCGGCAGCGTCGCGACGATGCCGGCCATGATGATGAGGGAGATGCCGTTGCCGATCCCGCGCGCGGTGATCTGCTCGCCCAGCCACATCAGGAACATGGTACCGCCCAGAAGCGTGATCATCGTCGTGATGCGGAAGAACCAGCCGGGATCGATGACGGCGGACGATTCACCGCCCCAGCCCTCGAGGCCGACCGCGATGCCATAGCCCTGGAACAGGGTCAGGACGACGGTGCCCATCCGGGTATACTGGTTGATCTTCTTGCGGCCGGACTCGCCCTCTTTCTTCAGTGCCGCCATCGTCGGCGAGAGGGACGTCATCAGCTGCACGATGATGGACGCCGTGATGTACGGCATGATGTTGAGGGCGACGATCGACATGCGTTCCAGCGCGCCGCCAGAGAACATATTGACGAAATCGAGAACGCCGCCGCGCGTCCGGTCGAACAGCAGCTCCAGCTGAATCGGATCGATACCGGGCAACGGCACGAAAGAGCACAAGCGGAACACGACCAGCGCGCCCAGCGTGAAGAGAATGCGCTTCTTGAGGTCCGACGCCTTCGAAAAGGACGACCAGGAAAGGCCCGCCGCAAGTTGCTCGGCTGCTGATGCCATGGTCAGTTCATTCCCCGCTTAACGCATATCATCTGGAACATAGGGTGCGGTGGGTAGGAGTGCCAGTTCGGGAGTGCCTAAACCTCACTCGCTTCCTTGATTGTCATCCCCGCGAAGGCAGCGGGCGATCGTACAGCGCAGCTCTGAATGGATCCCCGCCTTCGCGGGGATGACAATATCAGATCACTACGCCTTCTTTTCCCGCACCTTCGGTCCCACCGTCTGCGTCACCGAACCGCCGGCCTTCTCGACGGCCGCGACGGCACCCTTGGACGCGCGCGCGACGGTCAGTTCGACCTTCGATTTCAATTCGCCCTTGCCCAGCAGGCTGACGCCGTCCTTGCCGCCGCGCACCAGACCGGCGTCGCGCAGCATGGCCTCGTCGATCTTGCCGGCTTTCAGCTTCTTCGCGTCGATGGCGGTCTGCAGGACGCCGAGATTCAGCTCCGCATAATCCTTGCCGAAGGGGTTGTTGAAGCCCCGCTTCGGGATCCGCATGTGAAGCGGCATCTGGCCGCCCTCGAAGCCCTTAATGGCGACGCCGGAACGGCTCTTCTGGCCCTTCATGCCGCGGCCGCCGGTCTTGCCCTTGCCGCTGCCTTCGCCGCGGCCGATACGGGTCCGCGCCTAGCGCGCGCCGACATTGTCGTTGAGATCGTTCAGTTTCATAGTTTGCACTCGCTTTCGCTTTGCCTGCCCTCGCAGAGGCGGGGGGTTCGCGCTTTGAAGTCTTCCCGCCCGTCCGGGCGGGAAATCGGATTAGTCTTCCACCACCTCGACGAGGTGCGGAATGGAATTCACCATGCCGCGTACGGCCGGTGTGTCCTCCAGTTCGGAAACGCGGTGCATCTTGCCGAGGCCGAGGCCTGCCAGTGTCTGCTTCTGCTTTTCCGGACGACGGATCGGAGAGCCGATCTGCCGGACCTTGATCGTCGCTTTCTTTGCCATGTCGCCTTACTCCGCAGTGGCTTCGGCCGGCGCGGCGGCGTCCGCCTCGACCTCGGCTTCCGGCTGAACGTCGTCACGGCGGCCAATGAGGTCGGCGATCTTCTTGCCGCGACGCTGCGCCACCATTTTCGGGCTGGACTGATCGCCCAGCGCCTCGAACGTCGCCCGGATCATATTGTAGGGATTGGACGTCCCGACCGACTTCGTCACCACATCGGCAACGCCGAGCGATTCGAAGATCGCACGCATAGGACCACCGGCGATGATGCCGGTACCCTGCGGCGCCGAGCGGACGTGGACCTTGCCGGCGCCGAAACGGCCATAGCCGTCATGGTGCAGCGTGCGGCCATCGCGCAGCGGCACGCGGACCATGGCCTTTTTCGCCGCGGCGGTCGCCTTGTTGATCGCCTCGGGCACTTCGCGAGCCTTGCCATGGCCGAAGCCGGCACGGCCCTTGCCGTCGCCGACGACGACGAGCGCGGCGAAACCGAAGCGCTTGCCGCCCTTCACGGTCTTGGAGACGCGGTTGATATGGACGAGCTTCTCGATCAGCTCCTCGCCCGTATCGTCGCCGCCACGACCGCGACCGCGACGATTGTCGTCACGCCGGCCGCGTCCACCGCCGGGACCGCGCCCGCGTCCGCCGCCCGGGCCACGCCCGCCGCCGGGACCGCGACGGCCGTCCTGATTGGACGGAGCGCCCTGAGGGTTGGTCGCCGCAGGCGGCGGCGCGTCGGGTGTGGGTTCGGCCGCGACCGGTGTCGGGGTTTTCTCGTCAGCCATGATCTAAAACTCCAGTCCGCCCTCACGGGCGGCATCGGCCAGCGCCTTGACGCGGCCATGAAAAATAAAGCCGCCGCGGTCGAAGACGACCCGGCCGACGCCGGCGGCCTTGGCGCGTTCGGCGACACGCTTGCCGACATCGGCAGCGGCCGACACGGTCGCGCCGCCGCCCTTGGCCTTGGCGTCCTTCGCATCCTTTTCCAGCGAGGAGGCGGAGGCGACCGTACGACCGGCTTCGTCGTCGATCACCTGGGCATAGATATGCTTCGACGTGCGATGCACGCTGAGGCGCGGTTTCAATCCGCCCTTGGCGCGAAGCGCGGAACGGACACGGCGACGACGCCGGGCGAAGGGAGACAGTTTCTGGGCCATGATTACTTCTTCTTGCCTTCCTTGCGGAACACGTATTCGCCGCGATATTTGATGCCCTTGCCCTTGTAGGGCTCGGGCTTGCGCCAGCGGCGGATTTCCGCGGCGACCTGGCCGACCTTCTGCTTGTCGATGCCGGAAATCTCGACCGTGGTCTGGTCCGGCGTCTTGATCTCGATCCCTTCGGGGATGGGATAGTCGACATCGTGCGAATAGCCGAGCTGCAGCTTCAGAGTCTTGCCCTGCGACTGCGCACGATACCCGACGCCGGAGATTTCCAGCACCTTCGAGAAACCGTCCGTCACGCCCGTGACGAGGTTCTGCACCAGCGTCCGCTGCATGCCCCAGAAGGGGCGGCCGGATTTCTTGACGGGCGTCACGGACACCGTGCCGTCCTCGATCTTATATTCGATCTCATCGCGGGTCGGCATGGAGAGCTCGCCCTTCGGCCCCTTCACCGACAGCGTCTGCCCGGCAAGGCTCGCCTGGACACCGTCCGGCAGCGTTACCGGCTGTTTTCCGATACGTGACATACGGCTTCCCCTAGAAGACCTGGCAAAGAAGCTCGCCGCCCACATTCTGTTCGCGCGCCTCGGCGTCGGACAGAACGCCCTTGGGCGTCGAAACGATGGTGATGCCAAGGCCGGAGCGGACCTTCGGCAGATCCTGCGAGCCGGCATAGACCCGGCGGCCCGGCTTCGACACGCGCTGCAGATACTGAATCGCGGGCGCACCCTCGAAATATTTCAGCTCGATGCGCGTCGACACCTTGTTGTTTTCATGCTCCTCGTCGGAATGGCCGCGAATATAACCTTCGCGTTCCAGCACGTTGAGGACGTTGCGGCGCAGCTTGGACGCGGGCGTCGTGATGGAATCCATCTTGGCCTGCTGGCCGTTGCGGATACGCGTCAGAAGGTCCGCGAGCGGATCGGTCATGCTCATCTTGTCGCTCCCTTCTCTTACCAGCTCGATTTCGTGAGACCGGGGATCAGGCCCTTGTTGCCCAGTTCCCGGATCATGATGCGCGACAGGCCAAACTTGCGGTAATAACCACGCGACCGGCCGGTCAGCTCGCAGCGATTGCGGACCCGCGTCGGGTTCGCGTTGCGCGGAATTTCCGCCATCTTCAGACGTGCCATCAACCGCTCGTCATCATCGGCATTCGGGTCGTCCGCGACCGCCTTCAGCCGGGCGTATTTGCCGGCATATTTCTTGACGAGCTTCTTGCGCCGCTCGTTCTTGTTGACTGAACTCAGCTTGGCCATGGTTATGCCGCCTTCTTCTGTTCGTCGTCGTCATCCATGCCGGTGAACGGCATGTTGAGACCCTTGAGGAGCGCCCGGCCCTCCTCGTCCGTATCGGCCGTCGTCGTGATAATGACGTCGAGACCACGGGTCTGGTCGACCTGGTCGTAATTGATCTCCGTGAAGACGATCTGCTCCTTGATGCCCATGGCGTAATTGCCGCGGCCATCGAAGCTGTTCGGGTTCGTCCCGCGGAAGTCGCGCACGCGCGGCAGCGCGATGTTGATCAGCCGGTCGAGGAATTCCCACATGCGCGTTCCGCGCAGCGTCACCTTGACGCCGATGGGGTTGCCCTCACGCAGCTTGAACGTCGCGATCGACTTCTTCGCCTTCGTGATGACGGGCTGCTGACCGGCGATCTGCACCATTTCCTGAAACGCGTTCGTCAGGTGCTTCTTGTCGTCGACGGCCTTCCCGACGCCCATGTTGAGGACGATCTTCTCGATACGCGGAATCTGCAGGTCGTTCGTATAACCGAACTGGTCCTTCAGGCTTTTGCGGACCTTGTCCTCATAGATCGCCTGCATGCGCGGCTTGTACTTGTCGTCAGCCATTGATCACCTCACCGGATTTCTTCGCGACGCGCACCTTCTTGCCGTCGCGGACCTCGAAGCCGACGCGCGTCGGCTTGCCGGTCTTGGGATCCTCGATCGCCACCTTCGACAGCGCCATCGGTGCCTCGAACTTGTCGAGCCCGCCCTGCGGGTTCGCCTGGCTGGGCTTCCGGTGGCGGGTCATGACATTGACACCGCCGACGACCACCTTGCCCTCGCGCGGCAGCACCTGGGTCACATCGCCATGCTTGCCCTTGTCCTTGCCGGACAGGACCACCACGCGGTCACCCTTCTTGATCTTCGCCGATGCCATCAGAGCACCTCCGGCGCCAGGCTGACGATCTTCATCAGACCCTTGCCGCGCAGCTCGCGCGTCACGGGGCCGAAGATACGCGTGCCCAGCGGTTCCTTGTTCGTGTTGATGAGGACGGCCGCGTTGGAATCGAAACGGATCACCGTTCCGTCCTGCCGGCGGATGTCCTTCGCGGTGCGAACGACGACGGCGCGATGCACGTCGCCCTTCTTCACGCGGCCGCGCGGCTGCGCCTCCTTTACCGAGACGACGATCGTATCGCCGACGCCGGCGAACCGGCGCTTCGAGCCGCCCAGCACCTTGATGCACTGAACGCGCTTGGCACCGGAATTGTCCGCGACGTCGAGATTGGACTGCATCTGGATCATGACGCGGCCCCTTCAGGCGCGGCTTCACCGGCCTTGCCGGCGAGGCCCAGGACTTCCCAGGTCTTCGTCTTGGAAATCGGCTTGCATTCCTGAATGCGCACCGTGTCGCCGACCTTGAAATTATTCTCGGCATCGTGGGCATGATATTTTTTCGAACGGCGAATGATCTTGCCGTAAAGCGGGTGCTTCACGCGGCGTTCGATCAGAACCGTCACGGTCTTGTCGGTCTTGTCGGAGACGACCTCGCCCGACATGATTCTCTTCGGCATGGCGCTATCCTTCCGCCTGAGCGGCACGGCGCTCGGTCTTCAGCGTTTCGATCCGCGCGATGGTGCGACGCACCGTTCTGACGCGGGCGGGTTTTTCGAGCTGACCGGTCGCGGACTGGAAGCGCAGATTATACTGCTCCTTCTTCAGCTGCGCGAGATCCGCGTTCAGCTGGTCGTCCGTCTTGGTCTTGAGGTCGGCGATCCCCATTTTGGTATCCTGAGCCATCAGTCATTATCCCCCAGGCGGCGCACGACCTTCGTGCGGATGGGCAGCTTGGCGGCGGCGCGTTCGAAGGCGACCGTCGCGATCGCGGCATTGACGCCGTCCAGTTCGAACATGATCCGGCCCGGCTTCACGCGCGCGGCCCAGTATTCCGGCGAACCCTTGCCCTTGCCCATGCGGACTTCGGCCGGCTTCGAGGAGACGGGAACGTCGGGAAAGATGCGGATCCACAAGCGGCCCTGGCGCTTGATGTGGCGCGTGATCGCGCGGCGGGCGCTCTCGATCTGGCGCGCGGTGATACGCTCGGGTTCCATGGCCTTCAGACCGATGGACCCGAAGTTCAGCTCGGTGCCGCCCTTGGCATTGCCATGGATGCGGCCCTTGTGCGCCTTCCGGTATTTCGTGCGTTTCGGTTGCAGCATTTAACTAGCCTTCTGACAGGAAAAGAGGTCCTCGATCAGGCCGGTGCCGCGGTATGTTCGGATGAACTACCGCGCCGGCCGGACCCCCGATGTCTGTGCGTCCATCATGGCCTTCTCTTGCCCCAGCGGATCATGTTCCATGATCTCGCCCTTGAAGATCCAGACCTTGACGCCGCAGATGCCATAGGCGGTCTTCGCCTCGGCCTCTGCATAGTCGATGTTGGCGCGCAGCGTATGAAGCGGCACGCGCCCTTCGCGGTACCATTCGACACGCGCGATCTCCGCGCCGCCCAGCCGGCCGCCGCAGGTGATCTTGATGCCTTCGGCGCCCAAGCGCAGCGCCGACTGCACCGCGCGCTTCATGGCGCGGCGGAACGCGATCCGGCGCTCCAGCTGATCGGCGACGCCCTGCGCGACGAGCTTGGCATCAACCTCGGGCTTGCGGATCTCGACGATGTTCAGCGACACCTCGGACTCCGTCATGGCGCCGATGGCCTTCCTCAGCTTGTCGATGTCGGCGCCCTTCTTGCCGATGATGACGCCGGGGCGCGCGGCATAGACGCTGACGCGGCACAGCTTCGCCGGCCGCTCGATGACGACCTTGGAGATCGCCGCCTGCGGGACGGTCTTCATGATGTGGGCGCGAATCTTCAGATCCTCGACCAGCTGACGCGCATAGATTTCGCCGTCTGCGAACCAGCGGCTGTCCCAGGTGCGATTGACCTGCAGGCGCAGGCCGATGGGATTCGACTTATGACCCATTAGTTCTGCTCCTCTTCGTCCTGTTCGCGGACGACGATGCGAATGCGGCTGAACGGCTTCAGGATTTTCGCGGACCGGCCGCGGGCACGGGCCTTGAAGCGCTTCATCGTGATCGACTTGCCGACCGATGCCTCGGCAACGACCAGCGCGTCGACGTCCAGATTGTGATTGTTCTCCGCATTTGCAATCGCCGATGCCAGCACCTTCTGCACCGGTTCGGCAAAGCCCTTGTTGGAGAACTTCAATATGTTGAGCGCGTCCTCGGCCTTCTTGCCGCGGATCAGGCCCGCGACGAGGTTTAGCTTGTAGGGGCTGCCGCGAAGAGTCGTCGCCATGGCGAGCGCCTCACGATCGCCCACACGGCGCGGGTTGGTCTGCTTGCCCATCAGCGCTTCGCCTTCTTGTCGGCGATATGGCCATTATAGGTGCGCGTGGGCGCGAACTCGCCCAGCTTCATGCCGACCATATCCTCGTTGACGCTGACCGGAATGAATTTCCGGCCGTTGTAGACGCTGAAGGTCAGGCCGACGAACTGCGGCAGGATCGTCGAACGACGCGACCAGGTCTTGATCGGCGTGCGCTTCTTCTCTTCCTGCGCGGCGTCCGCCTTCTTCAGAAGGTGGAGGTCGACGAACGGACCTTTTTTGAGGGAACGTGCCATACCTACCTCTTCTTCTTCCGCGCGTGGCGCGAGCGGATGATCATCTTGTTCGACGCCTTTTTCGGGTCGCGCGTCTTGGCGCCCTTCGTCGGCTTGCCCCACGGCGTCACCGGATGACGGCCGCCCGAGGTCCGGCCTTCGCCGCCGCCATGCGGGTGATCGACCGGGTTCTTCGCAACGCCGCGCGTCAGCGGCCGGATGCCGCGCCAGCGGTTGCGTCCCGCCTTTGCCAGCGTCTGGTTCGAATTGTCGGGGTTGGAGACCGCACCGACGGTCGCCATGCAATCGCCCGGAATGTAGCGGGTCTCGCCCGATCCCAGACGGACGATCGCGAGGCCGCGATCCTTGCCAACGATCTGCGCATAGGTTCCGGCGGAGCGGGCGATCTGCCCGCCCTTCCCGGCCTTCATCTCCACATTGTGGACGATGGTGCCGACCGGCATCTGGCTGACTTCCATCGCGTTGCCGGGCTTCACGTCGACCTTCTTGCCGGCGATGATCTTGTCGCCGGGACCGACGCGCTGCGGCGCGAGGATGTAGGTCTGCGTCCCGTCCGGATAGGTGACGAGCGCGATGAATGCCGAGCGATTGGGATCGTATTCCAGCCGCTCGATCGTGCCCTCGACGTCCCACTTGCGCCGCTTGAAGTCCATCACGCGATATTTGCGCTTGTGACCGCCGCCGATGCCGCGCGAGGTCACATGACCCTTGTTATTGCGGCCGCCGGTCTTCGGCAGACCTTCGGTCAGCGCCTTGACGGGGCCGCCCTTGTGTAGCTGGGACCGGTCGACGAGCACCAGGCCGCGACGGGCCGGGCTGGTCGGGCGATATTGCTTGAGCGCCATCAGTTCACTCCGCTCGTGATATCGATCATGTCGCCGTCGGCGAGCGTAACGATCGCCTTCTTGACGTCGGCGCGCTTGTAGGGGCGACCCTTCCAGCGCTTGGTCTTGCCCTTGGCGATCATCGTGTTCACACCCGTCACCTTGACGTCGTAAAGCGCTTCGATCGCCGCCTTGATCTCCGGCTTCGACGCGCCGTTCGCCACCTGGAACGCGACCTGGTTATGCTCCGACATCATCGTCGATTTCTCGGTGATGATCGGCGCGCGAATGACGTCGTAATGCGACAGTTCGACCACGGTATTTTCTGCCTTAGCCATTGAACCGCGCCTCCAGCTTCTCGACCGCCGCCTTCGTAAGGACGAGCGTGTCATGGCCCAGAATGTCGTACACATTGGCGCCTGCGGCCGGCAGCACGTCCATGTGCGGCAGGTTGCGAACTGCCTTCGTGAACGCGTCCGGCTTCTCGCCGTCGATGAACAGGGCCTTTTCGATGCCGAGCTTCGCCAGCTTGCCCTTCATGGCCGCCGTCTTCGCGTCCTTGACATCGAAATCGGACATCACGACCAGCTTGCCTTCGGCCGCCTTCACGCTGAGCGCCGTCTTCAGGCCGAGCGCGCGCACCTTCTTGTTGAGGGACGGGTTGAAGTCGCGGACACGCGGGCCGTGCGCCTTGCCGCCGCCGACGAAGATCGGCGCGCGGCGGTTGCCGTGCCGCGCCGTGCCGCCGCCCTTCTGACGACCGAACTTCTGACCGGTACGGGCAACGTCGGACCGTTCGCGCGCACCGCGTGCGGTCGCACGGCGGTTGGCGAGCTGCCACGTCACGACGCGATGCAGAATGTCGGCGCGCGCTTCCAGGCCGAAAATATCGTCCTTCAGCTCGATGTCGCCCGAGGCCTTGCCGTCGAGGGTCTGAATCTTGACCTTCATCTTACGCCTCCGCGGCTTCGGTTGCGGCCGCATCGGCATCTTCGGCCGGCGCCTCATTGTCGTTCGTGCCCTTCACCTTGCCGGGATAGGGCAGGTCGGCATTGGGCTTCGCCTTCACGGCATCGGATACCAGCAGCCAGCCACCCTTCGAGCCGGGGACGGACCCCTTCACGAACAGAAGGCCGCGCTCCGCGTCGGTTTCGACGATCTCCAGGTTCTGCTGGGTGCGAAAGCGGTCGCCCATATGGCCGGCCATCTTCTTGCCCTTGAAGACCTTGCCCGGATCCTGACGCTGACCGGTGGAACCGTGCGAACGGTGCGAGAGCGAGACGCCGTGCGTCGCGCGCAGACCGCCGAAGCCCCAGCGCTTCATGGCGCCGGCAAAGCCCTTGCCCTGCGTGCGCCCCTGAATGTCGACCTTCTGACCGGCGGCAAAGTGATCGGCAGCTATCTCCGCACCGACGTCGAGCAGCGCGTCGTCGGCGACGCGGAACTCGGCGATGCGGGCCTTCGGCTCGACCTCGGCCTTGCCATAGAACCCGCGCTGCGGCTTCTTCACGTTCTTCGCCTTGGCCGTCCCGGCACCCAGTTGCAGCGCCGTGTAGCCGTCGCCGTCTTCCTTGCGATGCCCGACGACCTGACAGCCCTCCAGGCTGAGGACGGTCACGGGCACATGCCGGCCATCCTCCTGGAACAGGCGCGTCATGCCCATCTTTTTCGCGATCACGCCAGTGCGCATGATCATTCCTTTCCGATCAGAGGCCCGCCGAACGATGCCGGAGGGCTTGGCTAAATTTCAAACTCAACTAAATTTCAAACCGCCGGCCGCCTAGGCGCCCAGCTTGATCTCCACGTCCACGCCGGCGGACAGGTCGAGCTTCATGAGCGCGTCCACCGTCTGCGGCGTCGGCTGCACGATGTCGAGAAGACGCTTGTGCGTCCGGACCTCGAACTGCTCGCGGCTCTTCTTGTCGATATGCGGGCCACGGTTCACCGTGAACTTCTCGATGCGCGTCGGCATCGGGATCGGTCCGCGGATCATGGCACCGGTGCGCTTCGCCGTGTCAGCGATCTCGCCCGTCGCCTGATCGAGCACGCGATGGTCGAACGCCTTCAGGCGTATGCGGATATTCTGCGTTTCCATCGAACCCTCGAACCTTCAAACAAAAGAGAACCGGTCCGGCACTTTGGCGCGCCGGACCGGCTTTCGATATTCCAACCTTACTTCGTGATATCGCCCACGACGCCGGCGCCGACCGTACGGCCGCCCTCACGGATCGCGAAACGAAGGCCCTTGTCCATAGCGATCGGTGCGATCAGCTTGACGCCCAGGCTCACATTGTCGCCCGGCATAACCATCTCCGTGCCCTCTGGCAACACCACTTCACCGGTAACGTCGGTGGTGCGGAAATAGAACTGCGGACGATAGTTCGCGAAGAACGGCGTGTGACGACCGCCCTCATCCTTGGCGAGGACGTAGACCTCGGCCGAGAATTCGGTGTGCGGCGTGATCGAACCCGGCTTGGCGAGAACCTGGCCGCGCTCGACCTCCTCGCGCTTCGTGCCGCGCAGCAGCGCACCGACATTGTCGCCGGCCTCGCCGCGATCGAGCAGCTTGCGGAACATCTCGACGCCCGTGACGGTCGTCTTCTGCGTGTCCTTGATACCGACGATCTCGATTTCCTCGCCGACCGTAATGACGCCCTGCTCGATACGGCCCGTAACCACGGTGCCGCGACCGGAGATCGAGAACACGTCCTCGATCGGCATCAGGAACGGCTGGTCCAGCGGACGCTCGGGCTGCGGAATGTAATCGTCGACGGCCTTCATCAGCTCCAGGATCTTCTCCTTGCCGATATTGTCGTCGCGACCTTCGAGCGCCGCGAGGGCGGAACCGGCGATGATCGGA
>JBCCAC010000234.1:0-4355 GCA_039815015.1 Pseudomonadota bacterium
GCCTGGGTGTTTGAGCGGTATCCGATCTGGTATGTGCTCCGCAGCTCGACGCAGGTTCTGACCGATCTACCCATCGCCGCACTGTTCGTCCTGCACCTGGTCGCGGTGCGCCAGCGGCCGTTTGCGGCTCTGTTGCGTTGGCAGCGACCGATCCGCATCCTCGCGGGGTCGACGTTCACGCTTTACCTGTTCCACCGGCCGATCCTGTTGTTTCTGGGCGGCGACCGCTTTGCCGACATTCAGGGACCGGTCGGGACCACCCTCCTGTTCTTTGCCATCGTCGGCGGCGCCGTCCTGCTGTCGCGACTTCTGGAGGTTCGCCTGACGCGGATGTTGCGCGGTTTCATGCAGCCGTCCCTGCGTGCGAATGCGGCAGTGCCGGGCGGGTGATGTCTGCAGGAATGATGGAGGGCTTCTGTTGCTCGGTGCCCTCCGGACCGCTGGACTGACGCTTCTGTTACCCGGTGCGTCCCGGACCGTGTTCAAGTCTTGTAACCTTATCCGTTAGGATTGGGGTTACGCAGCCATCGCAAATGCTTCGTTATCGTTAGCATTTATGGTTTTGATCGGTTTTACGGCTCAATCAGGCCGGGCAAAATCACCGCTCGTCAGCACATGTCGATCCTGTTTCGGCCCCATCAGCGTCGCTGTGAACAGCGGCGGTGGTGGAGCCGCCGGGTACCGCCCCCGGGTCCAATATGCCTATCATGCGGCGACATTCATCACCATCTCCGCCCGCTAAGGCGGCATCGACAAATATAGGGGAAACCCGGTTAAAAGACAATGATGCTGCCAGGGATACCGCCAAGGCAGCGCGCCGCGCAGGGGTGCCGACGTTTGAAATTAACCGGCACGCTGATAGAGCCGCGCGGGCGATCCGGGCAGACAGGTGATTGGGGAAAGACATGGGCGTCCGCGCTCTCGTGAAATCCGCGACGGCGCCGGTACGGGGCGCGTTGCGGCGCAGGTCGCTGGCCCCGGCGGCGCGGGCGCAGATCGCGGCGGATCGCGGTCCCCTGCCGGAGGATCCCGGACCCGAGGCTGCGATCATGGCGGGTCTCGATTGGCTGAAGACAGCGCAGGACCGCTCCGCGTCGGCCGACGGCGGTGTCGCCCGGCATTATTCGCTGACAGAAGGATGGGCGCCGACCTATCCCGAAACCACGGGCTATATCGTCGCCACCATTCTCGATCAGGCGAAACGGCGCCACGATGCCGATCTCGATGAGCGTGGCCGGCGCATGCTCGCCATGCTGCGGCGCGTGCAGTTCGCCGAAGGCGGCCTGCCGGGCGGCATGGTGGGTCAGGAACCGCAGGTCCCGACCACGTTCAACACGGGGCAGATCCTGATCGGCTTCGCTGCCGGCGCCGCGCGCTTCGGCGATGCGGAAACGGTCGACGCGATGACGCGCGCGGCGGATTTCCTGGCAACCAGCCTCGATCCCGACGGTTGCTGGCGCTCGCATCCCTCGCCCTTCGCGAAGGCGGACGACAAGGCCTATGAAACCCATGTGTCCTGGGGCCTCTTTGAAGCCGCACGCGTCGCAGAAAGAGAGGATTGGGGCGCGGCGGGCCTGACGCAGGTGCGCTGGGCGCTCGGTCATCAGCGGGACAATGGGTTTATGGATCGCTGTTGCCTGAATGATCCCGGCCAGCCGCTGACGCACACGCTCGGCTATGCCTTGCGCGGTATCGTCGAGGCGTGGCGCTATTGTCCCGATGACGATCTGCTCGGTGGTGCCGAACGACTTGCGGACGGTCTTCTCGGCGCGCTGCGGCCCGACGGCTTTCTGCCCGGTCGGTTGCGCCCCGACTGGTCGGCGGCCGTCTCTTGGTCGGGCCTGACGGGCGCCGTGCAGATCGCGCATAGCTGGCTGCTTCTCTATCGCGCGACCGGTAAGACGGAATATCTGGATGCGGCGCGCCGCGCCAATGGCTGGGTCCGGCGCACGATGATCATGGATGGTCCGCCAGAGGTACGCGGCGGCGTGCGTGGTTCCTATCCGGTCGACAATGAATATGGCCGGTTCCAGTATCTGAACTGGGCGGCCAAGTTCATGATCGATGCCTGTCAGGAGGAACTGGACGTGACGGCGGCATGACGGCCGCGCCGATCTTCCTCTACGGCTTCGCACGCTCGGGCACGACGCTCCTCACCATGATGGTCGGCAACCATCCCGATGTGAGCCTTCCCCTCAGCGTCACCGGCCTCTGGTACCGGACTGCCGATGACCTGCCGGCCGGCGCGCCTGCGGACGACCAGGCCGCCCGGGCGCTTGTCGACCGTCTGCTGGCCGAGGACAAGATCGCGCGCTGGAACGTCGAATTCGATCGCGATGCGCTCGCGGCGGCGCTCAGGCCCGGGCATCCCGAGGACATTCCCGCCGCTTTCCATAGCGCCGCCGCCGCCGCCGAGGGGAAAGCGCGCTGGGCGAACATGGACATATTGACGATCGACAATCTGGAGCGTGCCGCGGGCTGGTTTCCGGACGCCCGCTTCGTCCATATCGTTCGCGACGCTCGCGACATCGCGCTGTCGCATCAGGGCATGGCCTTTACGGAAGGAAACTGGCTGGAAATCGCGCAATCCTGGGCAAATCGCGTCGGTGCTGCGCGGCGTATGGGAGAGCTGTTGGGGCCGGGCCGTCACATGACGATGCGGTTCGAGGATTTGATCCGTACGCCCGAACCTGTCCTCCGCCGGCTATGTACGTTCGCAGGAATCGCGTTCGATCCGGCGATGCTCGCCTATGCCGAGAAGGTCGATGCGCGCATTCCCAAGGAGAAGCGCGGCCTGTGGCCCGCGCTCGACCAGCCGCCGCAACTCGACAAGATCGACCGGTGGAAGCGGCAGGCCAGCGCGCACCAGCTCTATGTCGTGCAGGAATTCGCCGGCGCGGAACTGCGTGCGCATGGCTATGAGTGTCCGGCCCAGCAGCCCTTTTCAGCCATCGGTGAGGCCTATGCCTGTCTGCAATATATGGGACGCGGCCACCGTATGGATCGCCTCCGCCGCCGTCTGGGTTTGCGCCGTCTGGGCCTGCGTGGGCCGCGTCGCCTGACGCGGGCGGGGTCGTGATGGGCAACGCGTCATCGTCCGCCACTGTCGCGGCGAATGCGGATCATATGGCCTCGAGCTTCGACGAGCTGGTGGCGCGGGGCGTCTATTCGAAGGGCCATGTCCACGCCGATGCGTTTCGGGCGCTGTTCCGCACCGGCATGGCGGACGCGCTCGGGACACTTGAAACCAACACGCCCCGCATTCTGGAAGTCGGCTGCGGCGCCGGGGCCTGGATCGACGACACGCTCGCCCTTCTGAACGAAGAGGGCGTTTCAGGCGAGGTCTTCGGCACCGATATTTCGCCGAAGATGGTGGAGACCTGCCAGGCCCGGTTTGCCGGACGCCTGCCGCCCGAGCGTTTCTTTGTCGGCGATATTCTGGCGGATGGTGGTTATGGTAATGGTGACGCAGCCTATGACCTAATCGTCGCCTATGATGTCGTGCAACAGCTGCCGCGCGCGGCGCAGCCGGCCGCCTTCGATGCCATGGCGCGCCACCTGACGCCCGGCGGCGTGCTCCTCATTTTCGACAATGAGGCGGACTCGTCGTTCGGTCGCAGCATGGCGCGCAAGAAGTTCCTGACGCGCTATTTCCGTCTGCCGCTGGTGCCGCGCTATTTCTGCAACGCGCGTTATCCGGCCATGGCGGCGACGGCGAAGCGGCTGGCGGCGGATGGCTGGTCGACGCGCCTGACGCAGGTGAACGGCCTGCACAAAGTTTACATGCTCGTGGGTTCCGGGCCGGCATAGTCATGACGCCCGCAGAACGCTGAGATCAGCGGCGCGGTGTCCGGATCCGCGACCAGCGCCGCCGCCGGGTCTTCGCTCCGTTCTCGCCATTTTCCGACCGAGGCGCCGCTGATCGTGCGTACGCCGTGCATGGCGTCGACCAGATAATCGTCGATCACTGCCCCCGACGCCGCCAGATTATGGCCGACCGCCGCGAACCCGGGCGATCCCGCACGAAGGGTGAGGCCGAAACGTGCGGCGATGCGCGCACCCGTTTCTTCCGGCGCGGTGACCAGATCCTCGTAGCGGAGAATCATGAACGCCGTCCCCTCATCGAGGCGTCGTTCGAGCGCCGCGCCGGCGCGGATCGAGCGCGCCCAATGTAATGGTGATACGTAAGCAGACGATTTCGGATCGGCGCCATGTGCGCTGAGGAGAACGTCGCGAGGATCACGGACCATCAGGATGATGCCCATATCCTCCGCGCCGGCCTTGTCCACCAGATGCGCGATATCCGGGTCGCGCCACCAGCCATGCGCGCGCTTCGTAACGAGAGTGACCTGGCC
>JBCCAC010000408.1:0-2198 GCA_039815015.1 Pseudomonadota bacterium
GGAATCGCTGTAGCGGCAGGACACCGCGCCGTTTCGGATCGACCCAGAATACTTCCTCGTCCTCGGCGCTGTCGGCCATGGGAAAGATGCCGCTGGCATAGGCGCTGATCAGCGTATCCGGATCGCGGACTCCGTTCATCAGGGTCCGGGAGCCGCCTGTTCATCGAGCGATACCCGCGCGCCGGCATGGCGTTCGAGGCCGCCGCCAAGCTCAAGCTCCAGAAGGACGATGACGACCGTCGCCGGCGGCAGGCCGGAGAGGCGTACCAGCTCGTCGATGGGGACCGGCGTCATCGAAAGCAACCCGACGATCGCGGCGCGGGCACTGGCATCCGGCTCCGGGGCAGGGGCAGGTCGATAGTCGGTCTGATCCGCGCTGACCTTCGGCGCGGCGGAGAGCGGCGCGATCGTTTCCAATATGTCGTCCGCCGACTGTACGAGGGTTGCGCCGTCACGGATGAGACCGTTGCAACCCTGCGCGCGCGGGTCGAGCGGGAAGCCAGGCACGGCCATCACCTCCCGACCCTGCTCATTCGCCATGCGTGCGGTGATGAGCGAGCCAGAGCGCGGTGCGGCCTCCATGACCACGGTGCCCACGCTGAGCCCGGAAATGATGCGGTTGCGGCGCGGAAAATGCGGTGCGCGGGGTTCCATGCCGAAGGGCTGTTCCGCAACGACCAGTCCCTCTGCATAGAGCGTCTCGTGCAGCGCGTCGTTCTCGCGCGGCCATTTGATGTCGATGCCGCCCGCGACGACGCCGATCGTGCCGCCTTTCGCGGCCAGTGCGCCCTGATGGGCCGCGGCATCGACACCGCGCGCGAGGCCGGAGATCACGATAGTGTCTCGCGCCGCTAGTGCATTGGCGAGATCGCGGGTGAAGCGAATTGCGGCCGCGCTCGCGTTGCGCGCGCCGACGATGGCGACGGCGCGGCGGGCGAGCAGCCGGGCATCGCCTCGGATGGCGAGCGTCGGCGGGGCGTCCTCGATCTCC
Source organism: Pseudomonadota bacterium (assembly GCA_039815015.1). Lineage (GTDB taxonomy): Bacteria > Pseudomonadota > Alphaproteobacteria > Sphingomonadales > Sphingomonadaceae > Pacificimonas. The sequence goes on from JBCCAC010000408.1 coordinate 992, forward strand.
GCCAACTGTCTGGGGTAGGCGGCCTCGCCATAGAAAACGAGTTCGGCGCCGGCCGCTGCGGTCGCGGCGAATTCCCGTTCCGCCGCGTCCTTCGCAAAGGGTTTCAGGGATCGTCCGCCGCGGCGGGCAAGGTCGGGCAGGGCCTTGAGTGCCGCCGTCGCGCTGCCGAATCGCGCCAGCAGCTGACGATAGGTGACGGGTCCCACGCGCGATGTTCGCGCGAGGCGTAGTTTCGCGAGCCGTTCGGCATCGCCGGCATCGCCATCTCCGGTCACGCGTCGGCCTTGGCGCCGATCCGCGATTCGGTCCCGGCCCGCAGGCGGGAGATGTTGCCCTCATGTTTGGCGACGACGAGCATGGCCATGCCGGCGAGGAGCAGCGCAGCGTCCCAGCGGCCCTCCATCGCAGGCACGATCGGTGCTGCGAGGGCGGCAAGGATTCCGGCCAGCGAGGAATAACGGGTCATGAGCGCCGTTCCCAGCCAGACGGCAGCGAAGACGGCGCCGATGCGCCAGTCGAGCGCGAGCGCGATGCCCAGCATGGTCGCGACGCCCTTGCCGCCGCGAAAGGCGAGCCAGATCGGGAACAGATGGCCGAGAAACGCCCCCATGCCGCCCATGATATCACCGCCGAGCGCATGTCGGCTGCCCAGCCACACGGCGAACGCGCCCTTGCCGACATCGAACAGAAGCGTCGCCGCGGCGAGTCCCTTGCCGCCGGCGCGAAGAACGTTGGTCGTGCCGATATTTCCCGACCCGACCGCGCGAACGTCGCCCTTTCCGGCAAGGCGCGTCAGGACAAGGCCGAACGGGATCGATCCGAGCAGATAACCGATCAGCAGCCAGGCCCAGGGCTCGAAGAGAAACGCGGTCAACATCTTGCCCGCGCTTCTAGGGTTCGCCGCCCTGAATAGGCAAGCGAAGGCCGTATTCTCCTGAAGGTCGTGCCGGCACGCGGATCCGTGCCCTACCCTGACGTGTGGCGCCAGCGTCGTGGGCAGGCATGGCGCGCGACATGAAAGCCGGCAGGATCGCCGGCTATTCCTTGTAAATCACCGTTTCACCGGACGGCCCGGGATAATCGCGCAACAGATCGCGAGCCAGGCCCGGTACGGCTTCGGCGAGCGTCGAACCGAACTCGCCATCTTTCGCTTCGGTGGTCGCGCGCCCTTCCCATAGCGTTTCATTGTCGGCCGCCCGGGCCAGAC
>JBCCAC010000229.1:0-4453 GCA_039815015.1 Pseudomonadota bacterium
CGGCGAAGAACCCGCCGGCGCTTAGCGGTTCGGGCGGCATATCCGTCAGCGGTTAGCAGGGTTGGGGAATGGCGCAAACCACGAGGCGCGTGCGTTCGTACATGGCTACACACCTATGTCGGGCTGGCTCGCCCAGCTTATGAAGTCCCACAAAGTGTCATCATCCCGGGCGCAGTCGAGGGACGCACTGCGTTGCAGCAGCATGGTGCGTCCCTCGACTGCGCTCGGGATGATGGATGTCAGTTTGCCGTGAAATCGAGGCTGGGGCGAATGCGAGCGCGAATGCCATCGCCTACTGTCGGTTCTAGTCCTCCGGCGCGATCTGGACCTTCAGCCCGTCCAGTTCGTCGGTCATGTCGATCTGGCAGGACAGCCGCGAATTATCCTGTTTATGATCCGAGCTTTCGAGGAGGTCGTCTTCGTCCTCATTCGGGGCGCCGACCTTTTCCATCCAGCCGTCCTGAACATGGACATGGCAGGTCGCGCAGGAGCAGGAGCCCCCGCACAGCGCCAGCAGTTCGTCGAAGCCATTGTCGCGGATATTTTCCATCACGGTCAGGCCCGTCTCGGCCTCGACGGTGCGCTCGGCGCCTTCGCGGGTGACGACAATCAGCTTTGGCATGTGGAAATCTCCGGCTCGCGACTTGATTTGACGGCCGCTCATAGCGAAGCCCGATCCCCTGTCAAAAGGGGGCGCGCAAGTGAAGCACGGTACGGGAAGGGCAGGCGGTCTGACCGCGGACGACCTGGAACGGGCGCTTGCGTCGCTCGCAAACACCGAACCCCACTTTGCGGCGACACTCGATCGCATCGGCCGGCCCGAACCGCGCGGCCGTACCCCCGGCTACGAGACGCTGATCCGCACCATCGTCGGTCAGCAGGTCAGCGTGAAGGCGGCGCAGTCGATCAACGCCCGCCTGGCCGAAACCGTCGGCGACATCCATTCGCCGTCGGCACTCCTTGCGCTCGAAACGGAAGACCTGCGCGGTGCCGGGCTGTCAGGTCAAAAGGCGAGCTATGTCCAGAGCCTTGCCGAACATGTGGTGTCCGGCGCGCTCGACCTCGACGCGCTGCCGGCCGATGACGAAGACGCCATCGCCGCGCTGACGGCGGTGAAGGGCATCGGTCGCTGGTCGGCCGAGGTCTACCTGCTGTTCGCCGAGGGACGCCCGGATATCTGGCCGGCGGGCGATCTCGCCGTCCAGGTGGCGGCCGGCGAGATCCTGGGCCTCGACGCAAGGCCGACGGAAAAGGCGCTGCGCACGCTTGCCGAACCCTGGCGTCCGCATCGCGGGGCGGCCGCGATCCTCTGCTGGCACCATTACAATACGGATGTGATGTAGCCCGCGCGGGTTTACGCCTTAGCCCTTTTCCTTCGCCATCGCGCGCTGATAGGCTGGCCGTTCCTGCAACCGTTGCCAATAGGCCTCGATATTGTCTGGAAAATCGCCCAGTTTCAGACGCGACGCCAGCTGCAGCGCGAAGCCCAGAGAAATGTCGGCCATGGTGAACCGGTCCGCCGCCATGTACGGTCGCTCGCCCAGGACGCCCGCGACCGCCTTCAATCGTGCGAAGAACCACTGCACATAGTCGTCCGCCGCCGCGCCCAGTTGCTTTTCCGGTTCCTGCAGGCGGTATCGAAGCGCGATCGTCTGCGGAAAGGTCATCGTCGCGTCGGCCTGGTACATGGTGTTGAGATAAAGCCCGTAATCCGCTTCGTCCGGCGCCACAACGAGATCGGTCGGACCATGGCGCTGGCCGAGATATTCGCAGATGGCGACGGATTCCGTCATGACCGGGGCATCCCCGTCGGTGAATGCCGGGATCGTACCGAAAGGGTTGATCTCCTTCCAGTTCTCGACCCGGAACCGCGGCGGGAAAGGCACGAGCTTCAATTCGTACGCCAGCCCCATTTCCTCCAGCGCCCAGAGCGGCCGGAACGACCGCGCGCCTTCGCAGTGCCAGAGCGTCAGCATCTGACAAGCTCGATCGTGCGTCCGGACTCGCCGACGATGGTCATTTCTCTGGCATCGTCACTGTAGCTCAGCTGCCAGGTATCGGCGACGCGGCGATTGCCGTCGCGGCAGGCGGTGCGGATGACCTCGTCGGAGAAGCTCGCATCGGGCGGACGGATGTCACAGAGCAGCCCGGCGGTCTTCGTGCGCAGCTCGTCGGCCCAGAACCGGTACCAGTCCGTCGCGCACTTGTCCTCCGCCTCCGCCCAGCGGCCGATGAAGCGGCGCGGATCGGCAGGCGGCGCCTTCGGCATCTCGACGGTCTCGGTTTCCGGTTCCGCCGTAACGCGACTGTCGGGCTCGAAACAGCCGGCGAGGAGAAGCGCGGGCAGGAGCATGATCGGGCGCGGCGTCACGATGCCAGACCGAGCTTGCCGAAGCGCGCCTCATATTCCGTCACGCGGCCGGCCGCGAGCAGCTTCGCCTGCTCGATCAGCTGATCGCGCGCGATGCGACCCTTGAAGGCGCCTAGCTTCACGTCGACGGCCTTCACTTCGGCAGGCGTCCAGTCGGCGATCTGCGCGAAATGGTAGACGCCCATTTCGTTGAGGCTCGCCTCCATCTTCGGGCCGACGCCCTTGAGCAGCTGCAGATCGTCCGCCTCGCCCTGCGGGGCGCCGAGAAACGTGTCCATCTTTTCGGCGCGGCCGATCCCGCCCGTGCCCTCGGTGCGCGGCGCCACCGTTGCGCCTGTCGTCGCGGCGGTGGCGGCCGCCGGCGTCTTCATGGCGCGAAGGCGATCCACTTCATCTGCCAGCGGTTTGATCTGATCACGATTGGCGGCCAGTTCGCGTTCCAGCGCGATATTATGCTCCTGCTGCGCCGCAAGCCGGCCCTCCGCGTCCGCCAGTTCCTCCTCCAGCTCGGCGCGCCTGCCCGCGCCGCGGAACAGGAGCCAGCCGAGCGCCAGGCCCAGCAGCAGCGCGGCGACGGCAATGGCGATCGTCGTGCCATCGATGGTAAAATCCATATCAGTTTCCTTCCCTGTCGCCGGTTTCGCCGCCGTGGGGCGTCTCGGCAAGTCCATGACCCAAAGCCAGATACGCGTCGGAGCGCATTTCCAGCAAGCGGCTGACCGTGCGTTTGAATTCGAAACTGCCGTCGCCGGCCGGATAGAGGCCGTCCGGTTCGGCGTCCGCGGCCATCAGCAGCTTGACGCGATAATTGTAGAGCGCATCGATCAGCGCGACGAACCGCGCCGCCTCATTTCGCTGCTCCGCGCCCAGAATCGGGACGCCGACCAGGAACACCGTGTGGAAGGTGCGCGCGACGGCGATATAGTCCGCGGATCCACGCGCCTCGCCGCACAGGCGTTTGAAGCTGAAGACGGCGACGCCCTTCAGCGCGCGCGGTACATGCAGCGTGCGCCCGCCGCCGACGTCCAGCGCGCACGACGGGACGTTGGCGGCATCTTCGGAATCGAAATCCGTGAGGCGGAAGAAGGCGGCCGACAGCGCCTCGGTCGCCGCCGGTCCGTTCGGCACCAGATAAGTGTCCGCATCGCCCAGGCGATCGCGGCGATAGTCGGTCGGGCCGTTCAGCGCGACGACGTCCAGTTCCGCTTTCAGAAGGTCGATGAACGGCAGGAACAGCTGCCGGTTCAGCCCATCCTTGTAGAGATCGTCGGGCGGCCGGTTCGACGTCGCGACGATCGTGACGCCCGCCGCCATGATCGCGGTGAAGAGGCGCGACAGGATCATCGCGTCGACGACGTTCGTCACCTGCATCTCGTCGAAGGCGAGAAGGCGCGCCTCGCCGACGACCTTTTCGATGACGGCGCCCATGGGATCGCGATCCGCCGCCCGTGCACGCTTCATGACGTCGTGGCAGTCGAGCATGAAGGCCGCGAAATGGACGCGCGCCTTTCGCTCGATGTCGACCTCGGCAAAGAACATGTCCATCAGCATGGACTTGCCGCGTCCGACCTCGCCCCAAAGGTAGAGCCCGCGCGGATGGCTGGTATCGCCGCCGCCGAACAGCCGGGTGAGCAGCCCCGGGGTCTGCCGCGCCGCCTCCAGTTCCGCCTCCAGCGCGTCGAGCCGCGCCGCCGCCGCCGCCTGATCGGCGTCGGGTCGCAGTTCGCCCGTTTCGATCAGCGCCTGATAGGCGGTGTTCGTCGTCACGGGCGCCTGCCGAATTTCCGGAGGATGCCCGACCAGGTGCACAGGGTCTCGCCTTCCTGCGTGACGAGGCCGCGCAGAAAGATCGTCCGCCGCGTCGCGCGTATGATCTCGCCCGTCCCGTCGACCGGCGTTCCGAACCGGCCCGCGCCGACGAATTCCGTGTTGCAGGTCAGCGTCACCGCCGGCCCGCCGTCGAGCGCCGGCCGCGCGCAGGCAAACATGACCTGATCGATGAACGCCATCAGATAGCCGCCGTGCAGCGCGCCCTGCATGTTGGAATGCATCTTCTCGGTCAGCGAGCGGCAGTCATAGCCG
>JBCCAC010000103.1:0-7476 GCA_039815015.1 Pseudomonadota bacterium
CCTTCGCATAGTCGGCAATTTCGCGAGCGGCGAGCTTCGTAGCGGATCCGGCATCCCCACCAAAAAAGCCGCCGTTCAGACGCCCCTCGGACTGGATCTTGGAGACGACGTTACCCTGATTATCGACAAATTCCGCACCGACGATCATCTTCGCCTCCCCGCCGCCAACGACACCGAGGAAATAGCGAGCCGCCTGACTGCCCTCATCGAACTGCATGAAGCCGTAGCGCACCGTCAGGTCTTCGCCGCGAACGAAGGGCGTATCGCCGCCGAAGAACTCGTTCTCCATGAATTTCTGCAGCTCGGCGACATCCTTCTCTTCGACATCGACGGTCGCGCCTTCGTAGACGAGATTGACGGCGTTGGCTTTGTACGCTGCCTTGTTCGGCTGCATGACCATGTTGCTGCTGCCGGCACATGCGGACAGCACAAAAACCCCGGCGAGCGCCAGGATGGATCTACGATTCATAACTCAAAACCCCCATTACAACGCCACTATCGGCAATATTGCCAATAGCCGAAGGCGTTTCGGAGGTGAACCAAAATCAAAAGGCGAGCTTCGATTTTAAATCAGACCGTGAAACTCTCGCCGCAGCCGCAGACGCCCTTGGCGTTTGGATTGTCGAAGACGAAACCGGCAGTAAAATCGTTTTCCTTCCAGTCCATGCGGCTGCCGATCAGGTAAAGGAGCGACGGGCCGTCGACATAGAGTGTGCCTGCGGGCGTCTCGATGGTCTCGTCGGCGGGTTCGGGCGCGTCGACATAATCGATCGAATAGGCAAGGCCCGAGCAACCGCGGCGCGGCGTCGACAGGCGAACGCCGGCGGTACCTTCGGGTGCGTCCGCCATCAGCGCCTCGATGCGCGCGACGGCGCCGTCCGTCAGCGTAATGGGCGCGGGGCGGGGTTTGGTGGCGACCGACATCAGAGCATCCCCAGTTCGAGTTTGGCTTCGTCCGACATCTTGCCGGGATCCCAGGGCGGGTCGAAGGTGAGATTCACCTCCGCCGAGCAGATGCCCGGCACGGCCCCGGTCCGGATCTCGACCTCTGCCGGCATGGATTCGGCGACCGGGCAATGCGGCGTCGTCAGCGTCATGGTGACGATCGCGTGATCGTCGACGATATCGACGCCGTAGATCAGACCCAAATCGTAGATATTGACCGGAATTTCCGGATCGTAGATCTCACGCAGGCTGGCGACGACCTGTTCGTAAAGCTCGCCGCCCGGCGCGCCCTTCACCGGCGTGTTGGGCTGCGCCTTCAGAAAGCCTTCCAAATAGTCCGACTTGCGCCGAACCTTGTCAGCGTCGCTCTCGAGGCTGCCGGCGTTCGGGCCGTCGAACATCGGGCTCGGCTCGCGGTCCGTCGACTGCAGCGCCGGATCGGCGAATTCATCGAGTGCCCCCGGGGCCATGGGTCGTTGCTGGCTCATCCGAAAATCCTCCGTACGCGTTCGATGCCGCCGATCAGCTTCGCGACATCCTCGGGACCGCTGTAGATGCCGAAACTGGCCCGCGCGGTCGCGGGGACGTCAAGCGTCCGCATCAGGGGCTGGCAGCAATGATGGCCGGCACGAATGGCGACGCCGTCCTCATCCAATATGGTGGCGATGTCATGCGGATGCACGCCAGCCATCGTAAAACTGACGATGCCCGACCCGTCGTCCGGACCGTAAAGCGTCAGGGAGTTGATCCGTCGCATGGCCTCGCGCGCTTCGGCGGCGAGGGTCCGCTCGTGCCGGTCGATCGCTGTCAGGCCGATGCCGTCCACATAATCGATGGCGGCATGCAGCCCGGCCGCTCCGACGATGTGCGGCGTGCCCGCCTCGAACCGGCCCGGCGGCGGCGCCCAGGTGGAACCGGACCAGCTCACCTCCTCAATCATGGACCCGCCGCCCTGATAGGGCGGCATGTCCGCGAGAATGTCGCCCCGTGCCCACAAGATGCCGATGCCGGTCGGGCCGTAGAGCTTGTGACCGGAAAACGTGTAGAAGTCCGCGCCAAGACCCTGAACGTCGACGGAGAGGCGCGGGGCCGCCTGACACCCGTCGACCAGCAGCTTCGCGCCCACATCGTGCGCCGCCTTCGCAATGCGCGCAATGTCGGCGACGCCGCCCAGAACGTTGGAGACGTGCGCGACGGCGACGATCTTGGTGCGTCCGGTTAAGAGGGCCTCCAGCGCATCGACGTCGATCTGCCCGTCGTCGGTCAGCGGCGCGACATCGATATGCGCGCCGACTCGTTCGGCCAGAAGCTGCCACGGCACGATATTCGAATGATGTTCGAGCGCGGTCAGCAGGATGCGATCGCCGGCGCCGACATTGGCGTCGCCCCAGCTCGACGCGACGAGATTGATCGCCTCCGTCGCGCCGCGCGTGAAGATGCACTCGGCGGCATCGGGCGCATTGATGAACCGCGCGACCCGCTCGCGCGCCGCCTCATAGCGTTCCGTCATGGTCGCCGAGCGCGCGTAGACACCGCGATGCACCGTCGCATAATCCTCGCCATAGGCGCGGGCGATGGCATCGATCACAACCTGCGGCTTCTGCGCGGTGGCGGCGCTGTCCAAGTACGACCAGCCGGACGGCAGGCCGGGGAAGTCGGCACGGGCTTCGACAGGCTTAGGGTGACCGGTTTTAGGAATAGCACTGGTAACCCGCTCATCCTGAGCCTGTCGAAGGATCGTCTCATCCGGCGCGGTACGCTCCGAGGCCATGTATTCGCTCACTTCATGCCCTCCAGCATCGCCAGCGCCTCGGCCTCCAGCGCTTCGCGCGCCTCATCGGCCGTAAGCGCCGCAAACGCCTCCGCCACGAACGTCTGCAGGATCAGCCGTTCCGCAAGCTCCGGCGGAATGCCGCGCGAGGCCATGTAGAAGAGCGCCTGACGGTCCAGTTCACCGACAGTCGCACCGTGCGCGCACTTCACGTCATCGGCGTAGATTTCCAGCTGCGGCTTCAAATTTGCCGTCGCGCCACGATCCAACAGCATGGCCTTCGCCGACTGCGACCCATCGATCCGCTGCGCATCGCGTGCGACATGGACGCCGCCCAGGAAGCTGCCGACGGCCTTGTCCGCCATGATCGCGCGAACGGTCTGGTTCGAGGTACCGCCCGGCTTCAAATGGCGAACGTCCATGACGAATTCATTGGTCGAGGCGCCGGCACCGATGATCGCGCCGCCAAATTCGAAATGCGCGCCTTCGCCGACATGCGCTTCGATCTCCAGCCGCGCGTAATGACCGCGCGCGGCGATCGCATAGAGTTCGAACCGGGCATGGTCGGCAATATGAATGCGCAGCCGTTCCACAGCCGAGACCGGTCCGGCCTCGTTCGGCATGACGAGCGTTTCGCACGCGGTCTCGCCCGCACCGACCTCGATCTCGCGCCAATGATCGGCACTTTCGGGCCAGTGCTGGTCGAGCGCGCCGAAATCGGCATAACGCCACGCCTCGTCCTTGCGGGTCGGTCTTCGGATCGCGTGGGTCGTCATGCCGCCCCCGCGAGTTCCGGTGCCGTCACGGTATCGTAGCCTTCGCGTTCCAGCTCATGGGCGAGTTCCGGCCCGCCGGTCTTCACGATCTGCCCGCCTTTCAGGACATGCACCTTGTCCGGCTGCACATAGTCGAGAAGGCGCTGATAATGTGTAATTAAAAGAAACGATCGCTTCGGGTCACGCATGCGGTTGATGCCATCCGCGACGACGCGCAGCGCGTCGATGTCGAGGCCGGAATCGGTCTCGTCCAGAATGGCGCATTTCGGCTGGATCATCGCCATCTGGATCATCTCGTTGCGCTTTTTCTCACCGCCCGAGAAGCCGACGTTCACGCCGCGCTTCATATGATCCATCGAAAGGTCGAAGGCTTCGGCCTCGCCCCGGATGGCGCGCATGAAGTCACCGGCGGAAACGGCATCCTCGCCGCGTCCCTCGCGCTGTGCGTTGATCGCCGTGCGAAGGAAGGTGAGGTTGGAGACGCCCGGGATTTCAACGGGATATTGCAGGCCGAGATAAAGCCCGGCGGCGGACCGCTCATGCGGCTCCATATCGAGCAGATCCTCGCCGTCCAGCAACGCAGATCCAGCCGTCACCTCATACCCGTCACGGCCGGCGAGCGCGTAGGACAGCGTCGACTTGCCCGACCCGTTCGGCCCCATGATCGCGTGCACTTCGCCCGCAGGCAGGTCGAGCGTCAGCCCGTTGATAATCTGCTTGTCGCCAACGGTGGCGGTGAGATTTTCAATCTTAAGCATGTCAGCCAACCGCTCCTTCCAGCGAGATCCCCAGCAATTTCTGCGCCTCCACGGCAAATTCCATCGGGAGCTGCTGCAGCACCTCCTTCGCGAAGCCGTTGACGATCAGCGCCACAGCCTCCTCCTCGTCGAGGCCACGGGACTGGGCGTAGAACATCTGGTCGTCGGAGATTTTGGATGTCGTCGCCTCGTGCTCGATCTGCGCCGAGGGATTCTTCACCTCGATATAAGGGACGGTATGCGCGCCGCATTCGTCGCCGAGCAGCAGGCTGTCGCACTGCGTGAAGTTGCGGACATTCTCTGCCGACGGCCCGACGCGGACGAGGCCGCGATAGGTGTTGTCGGACCGCCCGGCGCTGATGCCCTTGGAAATGATGGTCGAGCGGGTGCCGGGGGCGTTGTGTACCATTTTCGTGCCGGTGTCGGCCTGCTGGCGGTTGTTGGTCAGCGCGACCGAATAGAATTCGCCGACGGAATCGCGGCCATTGAGGACGCAGCTGGGATATTTCCAGGTCACCGCGCTGCCGGTTTCGACCTGCGTCCAGCTGACCTTCGACCGGTCGCCCTGGCAGAGAGCGCGCTTGGTGACGAAATTGTAGATGCCGCCTTTGCCGTCCTCATCACCGGGATACCAGTTCTGGACGGTGGAATATTTGATCTCCGCATCTTCCAGCGCGACGAGTTCGACGACGGCGGCATGCAGCTGGTTTTCATCGCGCATCGGCGCGGTGCAGCCCTCCAGATAGCTGACATAGCTGCCCTTGTCGGCGACGATCAGCGTCCGCTCGAACTGTCCGGTATTTTCCGCGTTGATGCGGAAATAGGTCGACAGCTCCATCGGGCAGCGGACGCCCTCCGGAATGTAGACGAAGGTGCCGTCGGAAAAGACCGCGGAATTGAGCGTCGCAAAATAATTATCGCGCTGCGGCACGACGCTGCCGAGCCACTTTTTCACCAGCTGCGGATGCTCCTTGATGGCCTCCGAAATGGACAGGAAGATCACGCCCGCCTTCGACAGTTCCTCGCGGAAGGTCGTGGCGACGCTGACCGAATCGAAGACGGCATCTACGGCCACCTTGCGCGCACCCTCGACATTGGCGAGCACCTTTTGCTCCTCGATCGGAATGCCGAGCTTTTCGTAGGTTTCGCGGATTGCCGGATCGAGGTCGTCGAGGCTGTCGAGCTTCGGCTTCACCTTTGGCTCGGCGTAATAATAGGCGTCCTGATAGTCGATCGGCGCGATGTCGAGCTTCGCCCAGTCGGGGCTCTCCGCCTTTTCCCACAGGCGAAACGCCTTCAGCCGCCAGTCGAGCATCCATTCCGGCTCGCCCTTCTTGGCGCTGATATAGCGCACCGTATCTTCGTTCAGGCCCTTGGGGGCCATTTCCGATTCGACGTCTGACGAGAAGCCCCATTTATATTTGGAGGCATCCTCGGCGAGCGCGACGGTGGCGGCATCGGCCATCAGGCGAGTTCCTTCGTTTCTGCGGAAGCGGGATGAGCAAGGTCGGCGAGCGTTACGTCCGAAAGCGCGGCGCGAACCTTCCGGTTGATCACCGGCCAGTGCGGGCGCACCTGACAGGCGGCACCGATGACGCAGTCGTCCGCGCCGTCATGCAGGCACGTCGTCAGCGCGATCGGTCCGTCCACCGCCTCGACGATTTCAACGAGACCGATCCCAGCCGCCGGGCGCGCCAGGCTGACACCGCCATGGGCGCCGCGAGTCGCGTCGAGGAGACCGGATTTGGTAAGGAGGACGGTCAGCTTGGCCGCCGTCGGCGTCGGGATGCCCGTATCCGCCGCCAGCCTGCCTGCGCTCATGCGCACATCCGACTGCGCCAGCGCCACCATGGCGACGACCGCATAATCGGCAAGGTTGCTGAGGCGCATCATGGTGAAAAAGGGACCATTCGTGTTAGCGTTGGAGCCAGGCGGTAATTCATACCGCTTTGGTACGCTTTATATGGTTTGCCCATGAGCGATGGCAAGCCCGCCGTGCTGGACGGGGCATTTTTTCAACCGATGTCGGATTTTTACAATATTCTCTGATGCGCCGCGTTTAGACCGTAACGACCTCTGGATCGTCAGGGGCGGGGGTACGCAACAAACGCAACTTACGCCATTCAACAGGGATACGCGGAAGCCACTGCGATACGTCACGCAAGCGGACCAACGCCGCTCACGAACCAGAAAACGCACGGCGCGGCATACGGTGCCGCGCCGTGCGGATTTTTATCCTGATTAGCGAATAACAGTCAATTCGTGTACGTTCCGTTAACGATGGGACAGCGACTCGCCCGTATGCGGACATCATGATCGACATCCGCTATTACCTTCCGGCGCACGATCTGCGTGACGTGATTTCGAGTTACTACATACTCGATTTCGACGTTCCTCGCTTTGACGACATACTGCAGGCCGAACAGGCCAATGTGCGGTTTCCGATAAATGGTCGTTTCTCGATGAGAATGGATGGGCGCGCGCTCGCGAGCGACGGGCCGGTCGTTTTCGGTGCCCGTACCCGGCCGATTCACATGGCGGCGTCGGGACCGGGCCTCGTCTTCGGCGCCGGCATCCTGCCGCACGGGCTTCTCAGCATGTTCGGCCTGTCGGCGGAGGATGTCGTCGAAACCTCCGCGCCACTGGATGCGATCATCGGGCACATGGCGGACCGCATAATGGATCTGATGTCGGAGTTTCCGCATGACGGCACGATGGTCGACATCGCCAATCGCGCCTTCCGCAGACTGAAGGCCATGTCGGCGGCACGGGTCGGCGATCCGGTCTTCCAGCATCAGGTTCAGGGCTGGCTGACCGGCCGGCCCTCACCGAGAGTCGATGATCTGGTTTCGGTCTGCGATGTGTCCGCGCGTCAGGTCGAACGGCTATGTCGCCGGCAGTTCGGCATCACGCCCAAGCGGCTGGCGCGAAAGTCACGGGTGCTGAAGTCGGCCCTGGCGCTATCGCTGGACCCGTCGACCAACTGGCAGGACGTCGCAGCGCCGGCCTTCTGCGACCAGTCGCACTTCATCCGCGAATTCAAATCCTTCACCGGCATGACGCCGCGTGCCTACGCCCAGGCCAAGGCGCCGGTCATGGGCCAGAGCGTAAGGCGGCGCAGCGAGCTTGCGCTGATCTCGCCACTGGCCCTCCTTAGCTGATCCGCCGCGTCAGCCGGGATCCGGCCGCGATCTCGGCGCACCGGCCAGCGCCATCATCAGGTCGC
>JBCCAC010000345.1:0-2909 GCA_039815015.1 Pseudomonadota bacterium
AGGTTGATGCGAACCTCGTCGATGCGGAAATCATTGTGCGTCGAGCGCGGCAGCATTACGAGGTTGCCGTCGAACCGATTGCCGGTTTCGACGCCGTCCTCGATGTAGATGCCGTGGCTCATCACGTCATAGACGACATTGTCCTCGACGAGGAGATTGTCGGTCTGGTGGACGACGATACCGCGCTGCAGCGAATGATGAACCGAGGCATCCCGGACGTAGGAGCCCGTCATGTCGCCAGAATGATGGAAATGCAGCGGATAGCGCCCGACTTCACCTGAAATGCCGAGTTCGGCGAATTCGACACCGTCGATGCGGACCTCGGTATCGTTCAGCACCATGACGTGGCCGCCATACCCGGCGCGGGCGAATGCGCCTTCATGCTCGGAATTGGTCTCGAGGATCTGCAGGTCCGGATCGGCCTCGCCGCGGATTGTGACGGTGCGCGACAGGTTCGCGACCTCGGCACGCATGTCGAGCAGACGACCGTCGCCGACATCCTGCTGCGTGCCATTGTGACGATGCGCAAGCGGCTCGTCGAAACCGACCGTGTTCCCGTCGATACTGGTGATGACGCGGTCTTCAACTTCGAATGCGTCAAGTCCGGTAGGCGCGATGCTGATCGTGTCGCCGATCTGCCAGCCGGACGCATCGGTCACCTCGATCGACGTCGCCCCAGTTAGTGCCGTCGCCTCGAGCTGTGTCCAACTGACTGTCTCGGCGCCGTGCAGGTCGAGCGTTCCGCCTGGCGCGACGATGAGCGCCTTGTTGTCGATCGCCTCCATCATATGGCCGTGATGGTCATGGCCATGCATGTGTCCGTGCGACCAGTCGGCCAGGACGATATCGGGGTCTGCCGCCTCGCCCGTCAGGACGACGTCGAAATCGTGAACGTGCGGTTCGGTTTCGGTGCCGGCTTCGAGCGCGCCGAACACCAGGACATTGTCAGCTGACAGAGTCAGATCGCGGTCGTCTGCAACCTTCAGCGTGCCGTGGATCGCGAGCGTTCCCAGATCGCGTGCGTCTTCATCGAGAATAACCGTCAATCCATGTGGGATAACGACATTGTCTCCCGGCCCGGGCGTGAAGCCCAGCCAGTCGGCTGCGTTCGACCACAAAACTTCGCCTGCGCTGTCATGATGCATCATTATTCGGCCCCTTCTCTCATCGGCGGATTTGCCGCGGATTTGCCATGCCCTATTGCCCGTTCAGTGACGGCCCCACTGCCGCATTGAAAACAGACGACCTTGATGAAATCATAAGTGACGTGCTGCGCACCGAATTAACGAAAGTCTTCCGCACAGCTTTCGAGGAATTAGCAATTTCGGCAATATGTTAGACCGCATCCGAAATAAATTATGCGGTGTACGGATAGGCTAGCGCGTTAGCCCGTATGCGTCCGGCGGTTCATGCAGAAAAAGGGGCGGCGATTCCGGCTCGTCGACCTTTCGGCGGCAATTCAGGCCGTGGCTTTAAAAAGCTCAGCGAGGATCGCGGGCAGCCTCGTTTCGATATCGCCCGCAACCAGCCCCGGACCGATCCGTTTCCCCGCTTCGCCGTGCATCCAGACGGCGGCGCAGGCGGCGGCGAAGGGCTTCATACCCTGCGCCATCAGGCCGACGATCATGCCGGTCAGCACGTCGCCCGTTCCAGCCTTGGCGAGATAGGGGCTGGCGTGGCGGTTGATGACGAGCCGGCCGTCCGGGGCGGCGATCACGGTCTCGGCACCCTTCAGGACGACCACGCCGCAGCGGGCTTTCGCCGCCGCCGCCGCGCGGTCATGCCGGGGGCCTTCCAGTTCGGGAAAGGCGCGTGCGAATTCCCCTTCGTGCGGCGTCAGCACCAGCGGGCGATCGCCTTCCTCGCAGATAGATGCTTCGACGGCGCCCGCGTCCAGAACGACGGCGAGCGCTTCGGGAAGACGGGACAGAAAGGTCTCGTGCCGGTCGCTCAACCCGCCGCTGCCGCCGGCGACGGCGGTGACGCGGTTCAGTGCAGCGAAGCTTCCTTCCGCGACCATGATGTCGGGCGGCAGGGCCTCGCGATAGACGTCGGCGCGATCTCGCGCGAGCACCGTTACCAGACCTGCGCCGACCCGCGAGGCTGCCGTCGCCGCGAGCCGCGTCGCGCCCGTCAGGTCCGGCGCCGCCATGATGACGGCGTGCCCCCGATCATATTTATGGTCGTGCGTCGCGGGACGGGGCAGATCGATGCGCCAGAGATCGGGGCCGTTCTGCTCCACGACCGGCTCAGTCCCCGCTCGCCCGTTCGATATCCGCACCGACGGCGGAGAGCTTCTCTTCCAGCCGTTCATAGCCGCGGTCGAGATGGTGGACGCGCAGCACCTGCGTTTCGCCCTTGGCGGCCAGCCCGGCGATGACGAGGCTCATGGAGGCGCGCAGATCCGTCGCCATCACCGCCGCGCCCTTCAGGGCGTCGACGCCGCGCACCGTCGCGGTACGGCCCGCGACCTGAACATTCGCACCCATCCGCTCCAGTTCGCCGACATGCATGTAGCGGTTCTCGAAGATGGTCTCTTTCAGGACGCTCGTACCATCCGCCAGCGTCAGCATGGCCATCATCTGCGCCTGCATGTCGGTCGGGAAATCGGGGAAGGGCTGCGTTTCGATGTCGACGGGGTGTATGCGGTCTGTGCAGCAGACGCGGACGCCCTCCTCGGTCGGCTCGATCGTGACGCCGGCCGCCCGCAGCTTTTCGATCACCGCGTCGAAGGTTTCCGGCATCGCGCCGACCAGTTCGACATCGCCGCCCGTAATCGCCGCGGCGCACGCATAGCTGCCCGCCTCGATCCGGTCGGACATGACGGCATAGGTATCGCCGTGCAGGCTGGTGACGCCCGTCACCGTCAGCGTGGAGGTGCCGATGCCGTCGATCTTCGCGCCCATGCC
>JBCCAC010000351.1:0-2847 GCA_039815015.1 Pseudomonadota bacterium
GCCGGGCAAGAATATTGGCCGCCGTACCGCCATCGATCACGCCCACGGTCAGCGAGGCATGCGGCGGGTCGAAGGCGTCGTCCGGCCGCCGCTTCAGATCCTCGGCCAGCGCGTCGAGCCGGGCCAGCAGCGGCAGCGCCGCCATGATCGCGGAGGCGCCCTTGTCGGGGGCGGAGGAGTGCCCTTCATGCCCTGTGACTGTCACGCGGTAGACCGAAATGCCCTTGTGCCCGACGACCACGCGCATGGAGGTCGGCTCGCCGATGATGGCGCAGCGCGGCGCCGGCAGCGTCGCCGCCATGTCGGCGATCATCGCCGGTGCGCCGAGACAGCCGACCTCTTCGTCATAGGAAAAGGCGAAATGTACCGGTCGTGCCAGATCCGCCGCCGCGAAATCGGGCGCCGCCGCCAGCATGAGCGCCAGAAACCCCTTCATGTCGCAGGTGCCGCGGCCATAGAGACGTCCGTCCCGTTCGCGCATCGTGAACGGGTCGCTCGACCAGGGCTGGCCGTCGACCGGAACGACGTCGGTATGCCCGGAAAGGATGACGCCGCCGGCCACATCGGGGCCGATGCTGGCGTGAAGGTTCGCCTTGCGTCCGTCTGGGCTCGCGATGCGGGCGGTGCGCGCGCCGAGTGCCGTCAGCCGGTCTTCGACGAAGGCGATGAAGTCGAGATTGGAATGCCGCGACGTGGTGTCGAAGGCGATGAGGTCGCCGAGCAGCGTCTCGGCACGGTCCGCCAGATCGGCGGCGTTCACACCGGGTAAGGCGGGCGGTCGAGACCGGCCGGGCTTTGCGTGAAGATTTCCGCGCCGTCTTCGGTGATACCGATCGAATGTTCGAACTGCGCCGACAATTGCCGGTCGCGCGTCACCGCCGTCCAGCCATCCCCCAGGATCTTCGTCGCCGCGCGGCCCAGGTTCAGCATCGGTTCCACCGTGAAGAACATGCCGGGCCGCAGTTCCGGCCCGTGGCCGGGCACGCCCGCATGGACGATGCTCGGTTCCTCGTGAAACCGGCGGCCGAGACCATGGCCGCAAAAATCGCGCACGACGGAGCAGCGACTGGCCTCGGCATGGCTCTGGATCGCATGACCGATATCGCCGACTGTCGCGCCCGGTCGCGCCGCGGCGATGCCCAGCATCATGCAGTCATAGGTCAGATCGACGAGACGCTTCGCCTTCACGCTGACATCGCCCACCAGAAACATGCGGCTGGTGTCCCCGTGCCAGCCGTCGACGACGACGGTGATGTCGATATTGACGATATCGCCCTTCGCCAGCTTCTTCGCCGAGGGGATGCCGTGGCAGACGACGTGATTGATGCTGATGCAGCTGGCGTGCGAATAGCCGCGATAGAAGATGGTCGCCGGGACCGCGCCCGCAGCCCGTACGAATTCGTAGATGCGATCATCCAGTTCACGCGTGACGGCACCCGGCACGACGTGCGGCGCGATCATGTCGAGCGCGGATGCGGCCAATCGTCCTGCGACTCGCATGCCCTCGAACGCGGCCGGCCCGTGCAACTTGATGCCGCCCTCGGCGATGCGGATCTCGTCCGCCAGTTTTTCCGCCCGAATGTCCATGGCCGTCGCCTTCCTAATGTCTCACGTCGAGGCTAGATCGCCCGGCATGACAGATCAAACAAAAGCCACGCCGACGGGCGTCGAGCCCGAAACCCCTACCGCCCGCGTCTGGACCGCAGGCCTCGTCGTGATCGGCGACGAAATCCTCTCCGGCCGCACCCAGGATGCCAACCTCGCCTATCTCGCCAAATGGCTGAACGTCGAGGGCATCGGCCTCGCCGGCGCCGAAATCGTCCCCGACGAGATGGGCCGCATCGTCGAGGCCGTCAACCGGGGCCGCGCGCGCTACGACTATCTGTTCACGACAGGCGGCATCGGCCCGACTCATGACGACATCACCGTCGATGCGGTCGCAAAGGCGCTGGAGGTCGAGGTCGTTGAGCACCCGGAGGCGCGGGCGATCCTGGAAGGCTATTATGGCGACCGCATCACGCCGGCGCGGCTCAGAATGGCACGTGTCCCCGCGGGCGCCGACCTCATTCCGAATCCCGTTTCCGGCGCGCCGGGCATCCGCGTCGAGAACATCCTGATGATGGCGGGCGTCCCGAAGATCACGCAGGGGATGCTGGCAGGCATCGCCGGGACGCTGGAGGGCGGCGAACCCGTCCTCGACCGCACCGTCGGGGCCTGGGTGGGCGAGACCGCGGTCGCCGAAATCCTGATCGCCGTCGAACGCGAAAAGCCCGGCGTCCAGATCGGCAGCTACCCCTTCTGGCGCGAGGGCAAGGTCGGCTCCAATTTCGTCATACGGGCACGAGAGGAGGACGTGCTGGCGGACGCGGCGGACCGCCTGATAATGGCGCTGCGCAGCGCGGACATCGAGCCGGTGGATGGCGCGATCTGAGGGCGGCAGGGTCATGGAGGTTACGCACCTGCGAAAAGACGCCTTCGGACAATCGAGCGGAATCAGGGACGTTAGCGCCAGCCTGGGATACAGGGGTGTGACCCTGACATGTTCGAGTGTGCGTTCCATGGCGAGAGTGTCGCCGAAGATTCCCTATTTTGAAGGGTGGATTGCGAGCCGGTTGGCGCGAGGTTATTTGTTAGCCGTAGATGAAAAGCGGCACGGTCTGTTGCTCGAAATCTCAGCGAAGAATGCAAATGCTATTTTTTAGAAATGAAAACAACAGCTAACGATAAATGTGCAAATATTAAATAAAGAAAAAACAACATGCGCTTTTATACCCGACTAACATAAATAACAATAACTACATCATTAAGATCTAAGCCACATGATCAGCACGTCCTATATCTACATCA
>JBCCAC010000150.1:0-6443 GCA_039815015.1 Pseudomonadota bacterium
GGTGTGTCGGCGTCCATGAAGATCGCGTCGGTGCCGGCGTCGATATCGACGATCCGGTCCTGTCGTTCCGCGAGCAGCGCCTTGCCGCCGAAGTCGCCGGTGAGGCGTTTGAGGTCGGGAATGTGCGCACGGCCCCACAGGACGGGGTTGCCGCGCCGGCCCGTAAAGGTCGGAGCGACGATGGCGTGCGCATGAGGAGCGGCGGCGGCGAGATCCTGCAGAAGCGCAGCGGGAATGAGGGGCATATCGCCAAGCATGACGATGACCGCATTCCAGTCGTCGGGCATCGCCGCGAGACCGGCGCGAAGCGACGCGGCCATGCCTTCCTCGTAACGCGCGGCATGGACGATGTGCGTACTCTCGGGCAGCACCGCGCGCGCCGCCGCCGCGTCGTGGCCCGTGACGACGATGTGGGGAAGCCCGGCATCGCGGACGGCACTGACGGTCGTCCCGAGGACTGTGCTCTTGCCCAGTGCCGCCGTCAGCTTGTTGCTACCCATGCGCGAAGAGCGGCCGGCCGCCAGAACGAGCGCGCCGACAAGAAGAGGTGTCGCCGCGTCAGTTGTTCCCGTATCGGGACGCGGCCCGCTCAGGAGGCCGCCGGCCCCCATGGCGGCGATATCATCGCCCGTCACGGTTTCGCCGGCGAACAGCCGTTCCAGCACCAGGTCGAAGCCATTGCGTTTCGGGCTGCGTGCGCAGCCGGGCAGGCCGATGACGGGCCGGCCCGAACGCGAGCCGAGGAGCAGCAGATTGCCGGGATCGACGGGCATGCCCAGCCGCTCGACCTCGCCATCGGCCGCGATCAACGCGGCCGGAACGACGTCGCGGCGGTCGGACGTCGCCGAAGCCCCGGCGATCAGGACCAGATCGCCGGCCGCTGCGTCCTGCAGGGCTGTCATGAGCGCGGCCTCGTCATGCCGAACCACGACCGACGCCATCAGCGTCCCGCCAAGGGCTTCGATTCGAGCGCGCGTCACGCGCTCCGTCTTCGCGAGCATCTTGTCGCTCGTCGCATCGAGCCGAGTCTGGATGAGATATGCGCCGAGCGGCTGAAAGGCCCGAACCGACAGGGCTTCGCCTTCGTCTGCGCGTTCATTTGCCCGACCGACCAGTTTTTCCGGCAGAAAGAAGGGGATGATTTTCACCGTCGCTACTACCTGCCCCGCGGCGACGGGATGCCCATCTGGCAGCGTGGCGATCGTCAGGCCTTCGTCGATCGCGTTGACGGCGTGGATCGTGCCCTCGTCCAAGTTCAGCAGGCCGGCCCGGTCGGCGAGAAGATCGACCCGGCCGTGCCGCGCGGGGGCCATTGTCAGGCCGCTTCCAGCCATCGCCGCCGCAACCCGCGTCGCCGACTCATCTTCGTCGAGATCGCCCGTTTCGGGCCGGGCAACGGTCAATCGCGTTAAATCGGCGGATCTGGCGGCCTCGATATCGGCGGACGACAGGTGCGTACCCTTGTCAAGAAAACCGCGCGCGCCGATGGCGATGCGATGGGCCAGGACGGCACCGAGACAATCGGCAAGCGGAACGCTGCCGAACTTCATTCGCGGCTCCGCATCATTTGCGGCCCCAAATCATTCGCGACCACGCCAGGCGGCGACCATCTGCGCGGCGACGGACAGTGCGATCTCGGCCGGGTTCGCGGCGCCGAGCGGCAGGCCGGCAGGGCCGTGGATACGCGCGAGCGCCGCGTCGTCGAACCCGGCGGCTGCCAGTCGCTCCAGACGGGCCGCATGCGTTTTCCGGGATCCGAGCGCGGCGATGTAGAAGGCAGGCGAATTGAGCGCGGCGATCAGTGCCGGATCATCCAGTTTCGGATCGTGGGTCAGTGTGACGACGGCGCTGGCCGGCCCCGGGCGCCACGCCGCCAGCGCTTCGTCCGGCCAGCGCGAATCGACGCCGAGGCCATGAAAACGTTCATCGGCGGCGAAATTGCCGCGCGGATCGACGACACTCATCCGATAGTCGAGCGCCGCCGCGATCGGGATCAACGCCTGCGAAATATGTACCGCGCCCACCAGCAGCAGCTCAAGCGGCGGCGTATATCGCCGTGCCGTACGACCCTCGGCAGGCTCGCCATGTGTGACGCCATCATCGCCCGTGTGGAGCGTCAGTTCACGCCCCTCGGCGCGCGCCGTGATGATCCGGTCCAGATATTCGGGTGCGAAGCCGTTCGCGCTGACGGGTTGCACCAGGATCTCGATCTCGCCGCCGCAGGCCAGGCCGACCTCCCAGGCCTTGGCGTCGGCGACGCCGTAATGCAGCCGTTCGGATCGGTCGTTTGCAATGACGTCCAGCGCCGCCATGACGACATCGCCTTCGACGCAGCCGCCGGAAACCGAGCCTTCGAACAGACCGTCGTCGCGAACGATCAGATGGGCGCCCGGCCGGCGCGGTGCCGACCCCCAGCTTTTGGCGACCGTCGCGATGGCGATGCCGTGCTCCGCCGCCAGCCAGTCGCGTCCGGTCTCGTAAAGATCGACCGTCACAGGAATTGCAGCGCGACGATCCCGGCGAGAAGGATGATGGTGGCCGTGGCCCAGACTGCCGGCGGCAGGCCGCGTTTCTCGCTTCGAAAGGGCTCGTTCGCATCGACCGTCCCGACAGGCGCCGGTGCCGGTGTCGTTGCCGGCTTCACGGGAGACGGTGCCGGCGCCGCGGCGGTTTCAGGGGCAATATCCGCCGCCCCGTCCGCCTCCACCTCGGCGCGGAAATTTTCGAAAAAGCGTTCCGCATAACCCTTCGCCGCGCCCTCCACGAGGCGTGCGCCCAGCTGGGCGAGCTTGCCGCCGACCTGGGAGGTCGCGGTGTAGTCGAGTCGAGTCGTTTCCTCGTCCTGGGCGATCAGATGAATCTCCGCACCGCCCTTGGCGAAGCCGGCAACGCCGCCTTTGCCCTCTCCGGCCAGGGCATAGCGTTCGGGCCGTTCCGTCTCGGTAATCGTTACGGATCCGGCAAAAACGGCCCGGACCGGACCGACTTTCGCTCTCATCTTTCCGGCGAATCCGTCATCCGTTTTCGTCAGCGATTCGACGCCGTCGATAGATCGTGCCAGAATGTCTGGATTCATAAGGGCGTCCCACACCTTGTCGCGTGGTGCCCGAATGATTTGGGTGCCTGTGATGTCCATCACGCGTCTCCTCGCGACTCGCGGGGTAGGGGATGGATCATGGAGGTTCAAGCGACGCGCCGTGCGGAGCCTTCAATATCGATTGCGTATCGGCGCACCGGATGATTTGCGAAACGGGGAAGACCAGTGACCGTACAGCGTAGTCAGATCGCCCAGTCGCCCGAACATGGCGGGGACTTGTCCGCCGATAATGGCGCCACGACGGGTGAAGCGCAGGACCGCAAGGCCGAGGGAATCCAGTCCGACGCCATCACGCTGTCGGGTCAGGTGAAATGGTTCGACAGCGTGCGCGGCTATGGTTTCGTCATTCCCGAGGACGGCGGCAGTGATGTGCTTGTCCATTATTCCTGTCTGAAGCCGCACGATCGCCGTGCCCTTCCGGAAGGTGCGAGCGTCGTCTGCGAGGTCGTCGAGCGGCCGCGCGGCCGGCAGGCGCTGAAACTGGTATCGATCGATCTGTCGACCGCCATCGGTCCCGATCCCGACGCCCGTCCGGAACGTCCGAACGGACATGCGGACCCCCTGTCCCTGATCGACGAGGCCGGTCCGCCGGAAGCCGTGCGCGTCAAATGGTTCAACCGGCTGAAAGGCTATGGTTTCCTGACGCGGGGCGACGGTTCGCCGGACATTTTCGTGCACATGGAGACGGTGCGCCGTGGCGGCCTTCTGGACCTGGCGCCCGATCAGCAATTGTCCGCGCGCATTGCGGACGGCGAAAAGGGACCGCTCGCCATCGTACTGGCCAGCCCGGAAGCGATGCCGTGCGAGGAGCGCGCCCTGAAAGCGCTCGGAGGCAATTGAGCACCCGCCTTATGTCCTTCGCTGCCGTGTCGCGTGTTCTGACACTCGTTCTCATGCCCGTTCTGGTGGCCTGCACCGCCCAGCCGGCACCGTCCGATACCGCGCCGGCCGGAACGGCGGCGCGTGAAGACGGTCTGCTGTCGCTGGCCGTCGAAACCGAAACTGGGCGGCACGATTATCTGGTCGAAGTCGCCAGAACGCCCGCCGAGCAGGCTCGCGGGCTGATGTTCCGCCAGGAGCTGGGCGCCGATCGCGGCATGATCTTTCCCTACGACCCGCCCGCGCCGCAGGGATTCTGGATGAAGAACACCTATGTGCCGCTCGACATCATTTTCATCGCCGAGGGCGGGCGCATCGAAAGCGTGGCGGCGAATACCGTGCCCCTGTCGACGAGCACTTATGAATCGAAGGGTCCGGTCGTCGCGGTTCTGGAACTGAATGCCGGCGAAGCGGCGCGCATCGGCGCCGGACCGGGCGATCGCGTGATCTACGAATTGCCGAACGCGCCCTAGCCGCCTATTGAGCCCCGCCATGGGTCTTCTGAAATCGATATTCACTTGGTGGGACGGACCGACCATCGGCACCCGCCTCTGGTCGCGCCGTCATGGTGAAGAGGTCGGCAGCGACGCCGCCGGCAACCGTTACTTCAAAAAGGCCGCGGCGGACGGCGTCCATGAACGGCGCTGGGTCATCTACGCCGGCGACAATGAGGCGAGCCGCGTCCCGCCGGAATGGCACGGCTGGCTGCACCGCACGCATGACAGGGTGCCGGAGCCGGGTGCGCGCGTACAGGCCTGGGTGAAGGACCATAAGCCCAATATGACCGGGACGGCCGATGCCTATGCCCGCGCCGGCGCATTGCCGTCGGGGCAGGACCGGCCGAAGACGCTCGGCGATTATGAGGCCTGGTCGCCCGACGGCGGTGACGACCCTGCCATGGCCAATGCGGTGAAATCGGCGCGGGACGCGATATGAACCAGCTGTTTCGCCAGAATCTCGTCGAAGCGCTGGTCGGTGCCGCCGTGCTCGCCATTGCCGTTCTGGCGGTCGTCTTCTTTTACGAGCGTACCGATGATTCGGTGAGCGATGAGAGCTATCTGGTGGGGGCGATGTTCGACAACGCCTCGGGGATTTCGGTCGGGACCGACGTCAGGGTCAGCGGGATCACGGTCGGCAAGGTCGTCGCCTCGACGCTGGAAACCGAATTTCCGTTTCGGGCGCGCGTCGATCTCGCCATTGACGACCGCTATGCGCTGCCGACGGATTCCAGCGCGTCGATCACGTCGGAGGGACTTCTCGGCGGCAATTACATCGCCCTGTCGCCCGGCGGAGAACTCGAATCGCTGCGTGACGGCGACGAGATCATGAACACGCAAGGATCGGTCGATCTTCTCGGCCTCGTCGGCCAGTTCATCAATGATTCCGGCGATGAGGGCGGCAGCAGCCTGGACGACCCGGCCGATGCGGCCGCTGAAGATGGCGATGCGAGCTAGAGTCTGCGCGCTCGGTCTCGCCGTGTTGCTGTCAGCACCGGCAGGCGCGCAGCAGGATACGGCCGCGCCGGGGCCGACACCATTAAACGAACGGGTCGTCACGGTCGGTGTGCTCGATAAGGTCAGTCAGGCGGTCGAGAGCTTCGAGGCGCGGCCCGGCCAGACGATCCGCTACAAGGGTCTCGCCATCCGTGTCCGCTCCTGCCAGGCGACGCCGCCCTGGGCGGACCGGCAATTCGTCGGTGGGTTCCTGCAGATCGACTATCGCCGGTCGCCGTCCGCCGATCCGGCGCGGGTCTTTTCCGGCTGGCTTTACGCCAATACGCCCTCGCTCAACAGTTTCGACCACCCCGCCTATGATGTCTGGGTCAGCGCCTGCCAGATGTCCTGGCCGGAAACCGGCGCCGACACGATCGTAGTCAACTGATCGAAATCGGCCTGAATGCGCAGCGCCGCGGACAATGCTCGCCGATAGACCGCGCGCGGTACTTCGGTCGCGCCGAAGCGCGCCAGATGATCGGTCAGGAATTGGGTATCGAGCATATGAAAGCCGCCGATGCGCAGGCGCGCGACCAGATGCGCAAGCGCCAGTTTGGAAGCGCCCGTCACGCGTGTGAACATGCTCTCCCCGAAAAACGCCGCCCCCAGACGCACGCCATAAAGGCCGCCGGCGAGCTCTCCCTCATGCCAGACCTCGACCGAATGGGCATGGCCGCGCGCATGGAGCGCGGCATAGCCGTCGCGGATCGGGGCGTTGATCCAGGTGCCGTCCGGACGATCGGCGCAGGCCGCCATCACCTCGGTAAATGCGGTATCGACCCGGTGCTCGAACGCACCGCGTTTCAGGAGCTTCACCGCGCTGCGCGGTAGGTGGAATCGCTGTAGCGGCAGGACACCGCGCCGTTTCGGATCGACCCAGAATACTTCCTCGTCCTCGGCGCTGTCGGCCATGGGAAAGATGCCGCTGGCATAGGCGCTGATCAGCGTATCCGGATCGCGGACTCCGTTCATCA
>JBCCAC010000328.1:0-3074 GCA_039815015.1 Pseudomonadota bacterium
ATCATCAAATCGATCTCCGGCGACCTCGAAGCCCGCGTCCGCGCCCACCCCGGCACGCGGGAGGTCAGGAACCCGCAAAAGATCGAGCGCACCGACCTCAATATCGGCCTCGACGGCGCCAAGGCCGCGCTGCTCGGCGTCGCGCCGGGCGAGCCCCGCCGGCTCCTGCGTCTCGCGCTCGTCGGCGAGAATGCCGGCACGTTCCGCGATTCGGAGGGCGATCCCTTCCCCGTTACCGTGCGCTTGCCGATGGACGACCGGCGGCAGGTCTCAGCGCTCGACGACATCTACCTGCCGACGGCGGCCGGCGGCAGCGTCCCGCTCGGCCAGATCGCCGATCCCTATCTGGAAAGCGTCCCGCCGCGCGTCGACCGCTATCAGCAGCAGCGCACCAATGCGATCACCGCCTTCACGAGGGCCGGCTACAACGACAATCAGGTGATGAACGACCTGTTGGCCGAATTCGAGGAGATCGACCTGCCCGCAGGCTACGAGATCGTCGCCGGCGGCGTCATTCAGGCCACACAGGAAAGCTTCGGCGGCCTCGGCCCCATCATCATCTTCGCCGCGCTCGGCATGCTCGCCGTCCTGATCGCCGAGTTCGGCAATTTCCGCGAAACGCTGGTCGTCGCGGGCGTCGTCCCGCTCGGCATGTTCGGCGGCATCATCGCGCTGTTCCTGACGGGCTATCCGATCAGCTTCACCGGCGTCATCGGCTTCGTCGCCATGATCGGGATCGAGATCAAGAATTCGATCCTGCTGGTGGATTTCACCACTCAGCTGCGCGAACGCGGCCTCGGCCTGCGGGAAGCGGTGGAGAAGGCGGGCGAGATTCGCTTCCTTCCCGTTCTCCTTACGTCCGTGACCGCGGTCGGCGGTCTGATGCCGCTCGCCGTGTCCGGCACGTCGCTCTACGCGCCGCTCGCCTGGGTCATCATCGGCGGCCTCGTATCCTCGACCATCCTGTCGCGCATCGTAACGCCCGTCATGTACCTACTCATCGCCCGCCGGGAGGGTGATGCGCGCGCCGCGGTCCCGTCCGCCGGCACTCTCGCCGTTCCAGAAGCCACCCCAGAAGCCACGTCGGAAACCGCAGCTTAACCAACGGCCTTTACATCGTTCATCGACACCCGTTCACCGCAGGGCACGCAGATTCAGCCGAAATGACAGCAAGCACCGAACTCAAGTCCCGCGACGACCGCGCCCACGTCCTTCGCGCCGGCATGGTCCGCAAGGGCGCGCTCGAACGCAAGGTCATCGTGCGCGACGTCTCCGAATCGGGCGCGCGCATACGCTGCGATGTCGAGCTCGACATCGGTGAGGAAATCCGTCTGCAATTCGGCGACCATCCGCCCCTGATGGCGACGGTCCGCTGGAGCCATGGCGGCGTCTGCGGCGTCGAATTCGAATGCCGCGTCGCGCTCGACGCCAATGCGCGCCCGACCAGCGCCGCCCTCAACCGCGTCGCCAAGAACTCGGCATCGGCCGCCTGACCATATGGCCTGACCAGGCGAGGCTAACCGATCTTCGGCGGTCCGCTCGTCACCCCGATCTGCGCCGCCAGCGTTTCCAGCGCCCCGCGCAGCTCATCGTCCTCGACGACCTTCAGGTCGGCTTTCGCGCCCGCATCCAGTTCCGCTTCCGGCCGCCGCGTCGATTTCCGTTCGCGCACCGCCGCCGCGCCCTGCCGGATCGCCAGCCGTGCCACCGCGCCATAGCCGAAATAGCGGTTCACCCGCTCCAGAATGACGGGCTCCTCATGCTGGATCGCCAGCGCGTGCGCGCCATGGACGGAGAGGTTCAGCGTCCCGCCGGAGCGCTTCCCCTGCGGAAAGCGGATCGAATCCGGCGTCGAGCGGCGCGCAATGTCGGTCCCGACGATCTCCGGCCAGCGCGCGACCACGTTCGATTCGACGAAGCCGAACTTGCGGAAGGCCTTGCGCCCGACATGGGGCAGCAGTTCCGCGACGCTGCGCGCATGGCCGATACGGCTTGCGTCCGCCCGTCGTTTTCCGCGTCTGCCACCTGTCTTGCCCATATGCCTGACCATGCCAGAAGGGCGCGATGCACGCCATAGATCCCGCCGCCTTTCAGTCCGATCTTCTCGTCTGGTACGATGAACAGGCGCGCACGCTGCCCTGGCGCATCCCGCCCGGATCGGCGGCAACGCCCGATCCCTATCGCATCTGGCTGTCGGAAATCATGCTGCAGCAGACCGTCGTCGCGGCGGTAAAGAGCTATTTCGAACAGTTCACCTCGCGCTGGCCGACGGTCGAGGCGCTCGCCGCCGCACCAGAAGAGGACATCCTCACCGCCTGGGCCGGGCTCGGCTACTACGCCCGCGCCCGCAACCTCATCGCCTGCGCGCGGACGGTCGCAGCGCGCGGCGGCTTTCCCGATACGGAAGCGGAGCTCCTGACCCTTCCCGGCATCGGCCCCTATACCGCCGCCGCCATCGCCGCGATCGCCTTCGACCGGCCGGCCGCCGTTGTCGACGGCAATATTGAGCGCGTCATGGCACGGCTCCATGCCGTCGAGACCCCGCTGCCCGCCGCCAGGCCGGACCTGAAGGCGCACGCCGCCGGCCTGACCCCCGCGCACCGGCCCGGCGATCATGCTCAGGCGCTGATGGACCTCGGCGCCACCATATGCCGGCCGAAAGCCGCCGCCTGCCTCGTCTGCCCGGTCGCACGCCACTGCGCCGCCAGCGGATCGAATCCCGAACGCCTGCCCAGAAAGACCCCGAAAGCGCCGAAACCCCAGCGCCACGGCATCGCCTACTGGCTGGAACGTGACGGCAGGGTCCTCCTCGTGCGCCGTCCGCCGAAAGGCCTCCTCGGCGGCATGCGCGCCTTCCCCGCGACGGATTTCGTCGCGACGCCCCCCACGATCGGCACGAACGCCCCCGTCACCGCCGACTGGCAGCCGGCTGGCACGGCCCAGCATGGTTTCACGCATTTCCACCTGACGGTGGATATATGTCGGGCGACGGGCGACGCCGACATGGATGGGGAATGGTGGCCCATCGACACTCTACAAAAGGCTGGCCTGCCGACGCTGTTCGAAAAAATTCG